>JAFRRK010000030.1 GCA_017428115.1 Bacteroidales bacterium
ATTGAGAATTGAGAATTGAGAATTGAGAATTGAAACACATACCCCGGCCTTCGGCCATCCCTCTCAAGGGGGGGCGGCTGACGCCCCCTAAAGATTCTACCTTAAAGTTTAGCATCGGGAAGTTGAGGGCATTGGTCGGAGAGGAGGGGTCGGCGATGGGGATGATGCGGTAGTGGTCGTCAGCGAAGTAGATGGGAGATTGGAGTTCAGTAGCGCGCTGCTCGAAGACAGGACGGGTCTCGGGGTGTGTCTCCCCTATCACCACAGGCACATGGGGCTTGATGATGCCCGCCTTCTCTGCAGCAATCTTGGGTAGGGTGTCGCCAAGGAACTGGGTATGGTCGAAACCGATGTTGGTGATGATGCTCAGGCTGGGTGTAATGACATTGGTGCTGTCGAGCCGGCCACCCATGCCCACCTCTACTACAGCCACATCTACATGTTCGTTGGCGAAATAGTGGAACGCCAACGCAACAGTCATCTCGAAAAAGCTGAGCTGCAGCGACTGCATGAATGGACGATGGTGCTCAACGAATTCAACAACCTGCTGCTCAGGAATCATCTTTCCGTTAATGCGTATACGCTCGCGGAAGTCGACCAGATGGGGCGAAGTGTAGAGTCCCACTTTATAGCCTGCCTGCATGAGCACAGATGCCAACATGTGGGAAACCGACCCTTTGCCATTAGTGCCTGCCACATGAATGCTGCGAAACTGGCTCTGGGGGTTGCCCAGGTGGGTCATCATTTGCACTGTGTTGGTGATATCGGCCTTATATGCAGCCTGTCCAATGCGATGATACATCGGAAGGCTATTGAAAAGGTAGTCGAGCGTTTGTTGATAGGTCATGCGTAGAGAGGTATTGATGTGAGGTTTAGTTGGGAATGGTGTAAGTGAGTCCCAAGAGAAAGAGTCCACGGTAGCTAGGATAGTTTTCCCAATAGAAATAACGCTGGAAGAGCAGATTGTCGGCCTTGAGGAAAAAGCTAAGTGCCTTGTTGTGGCGGTATTCTACCTCAAGGTCTAATCCATAACGTAGAGGCAGATAGAGCGTGGAGTCGGCACCGTTTGCAGCGGTGACAGAGGCATAGGGTGTGCGACCAAGCAGCTGTAGTTCAACCCTCCCGATCAACTTGTCGTGATAATTGACCGTGGCGCACACACCGGCATCAAAATCGGGACGATAGTATAGAGGCAGCTCCATACGCTGGTCGCCCACATAGTGGGTGGCCTTGTTGTGGTAGATATAGTAGTTGCCCCTGGCTTCGAGACGCAGCATCTCGTCGTTGATGAAGACAAAACTTCCGCCCAGCTTAATACGGGTAAGGCTGTCATAAACCGGGAGGAACATATTGTGGAGAAGATAATTGTGGTCGAGACGGAACGAAAGGTCGTCGTTGAGGTTGCTATAGATGCCGTAGAGGTTGACATCTATTTTCTTACTGAGGTTGAGGCGCACCTTGGCAGCAAAATCGTAGTGGCTGAGGGCACGCACTGGACTATTGGGTGAAATATAGGGATTGACGGTGCGTATGTAGTTCCAGCTACGGGCATCCATGTTGCCCTTTGCCTCGAGGGTGGCGTTAATAAGCTCGTTGAAAAACGACTTGCTTACGGTGGCATCGGGATAGACATGCACCTTTCCACTGCCCGGATGATTATAACCGTCGAGCATAATCACTCCTCCGGCATGTATCTGGAATCCAGAGAAAATGAAATCGATATATGGGTTGGCCTTGTATAGTCCCAGATAGCGACGGATGGGTAGATTGGCTAGTGCTGTAAGATTATTGTCTGCCAACCCATAGAGTGCCATATAGTTGCTGTCGGTCCCTAAGGGGAGTTCGGTGGGGTTGAAACGGTTGAAATAGCCGTTGTAAGTAAGGTGGAGATAGGCTATAGCCTTATGTTTCTGGGCGATAGTAAAACCATAGTGCATATTTCCATCGAAATTGACGTTGAACTCGTTCTGCCCATAGGAGGCAACAAGGTCGGTGGCGTTGACATTGGCCTCATATCCAAGGGCGCGCACATCGGTGTTAAGGGTCTTGATGCCGAAATTGGCAGAGAAAGTGTTATACGACGCCCGATAGGAGGATTTTTCAATATCGTTCCTCGAAAGACCCAAGACATGGTTGAGGGTGCTGTCGCTGAAACCGTAGTAGCGGTTAAAGTCGTTCTGATAGCCAATGTCGGCACTGAGCTGGTGGTGGCTCTTAGTAATAAGCTTGCCGAAGGCGGTGATGTCGGTGAGAGAGAATGGTGCCTGACCATAATGGTCAGATGCAGGCGATTCCCCCTCGTCGGCAGCACGGCCGATAGAGCCCCACGAGGAGCGATGGGTGGCACGGATACCATAGGTTTTGTCGGGATCGCGCAGCGAATTGAAATAGACCTCTGCCAGTGGCGACAGATAGTTGCCAAAGCCCAGCTTAAGGTAGTTATTGTAGAGTCGGGTTGCCGGCTCGCCGATGATGCGGGCGGCTTTGATGCGCGACGGCTCGTAGAGCGATGTGAGGCGACGGGTGGAAATGTCGTAAGTGAACGACTTGGGCATAGTGGCCACAGTGTCGGTGATGGACGGGGCCACATTTATCTTCTGCCTCTCCTCTACCACGGGTTTGTAGCGGCTGGTCACCACGACGCGTTCGTTATACACATTGCTGTCACTCTGTGCCTGACACACAGGCAGGCTTACTAGCAGCGCAATAAAGGCAAAGCTTATTTTGATGGTATTAGTCATAGAATGCTTATTAATGCTGTATAGTGGATTAACTATTCTGTGTATTATTTCTCGGAGGAATCGGATTCCAGTTCTATCACTATTTCCTCTTCCTCGGGTTGTTGTGGCGGGTTTTCCTCTTCCAATATGGCGTTGCGCTTCTGTAATGCTAGCTGCACCAGGTCGTCGCCGTCATAGTTGTCAATGATGCTTTGCAACGTCTGCTTAGCTTGCAGGTTGTTGCCACGGGCATAGAAGATGTCGGCCCAGAGTATAAACGACTTGGCAAGGTAGTAGTCGCTGGCGGGGTCGGCGGTGATAGCTTCAATGGCTCGTTCGGCCTCGTCGTATTGCTGTTGAAGGAAGAGGCTCTCGGCAATACGGTAAGAGGCCTCGCCGCTGTAGTCGCCATTGGTAGAGTGTTTCAACAAAGCGTATACACTGTCGGCCTGACGATAGTTGTGGCCGGTTTCATAATATGTGCGGGCTATGCAGATGCGTGCCTCGTCGCGAAGCTCGTCAGTAATCTTATATTCGCCAAGCAGCGCATTGGCAGCGGCACGTATGCTGTCGGCCTGTCCCAGCCTCACCCAGCTGCGAAGATAGCCCACACGGCCCGACATACGACTGATGTCGCCCTCAGCCACCTCTACCAACTGGCCGTAAAGGTCTATAGCCTTGGTGAAATTGCCCAAATTGTAGGCTATATTGGCAGCATTCTGCAACGAGCGCTCAGTATAGCCGTTTCTGCCTGCCGCGGCCACCGACTCGTAATGAGGCAGGGCCTGCTCGTTTTGTCCGCTGCGGAACAAGCAGTCGGCAGCATAGTAGTGCGCCTGCAAATGGAACAATCCTTCGGGAAATTTCTCCAGATAGTTCTCGAAGCTCCTTACCGCGCTTTCGCAGTCGCCGTTCATATATTGGTTTTCGGCCGACATATAGAGGGTGCTGTCCTGCTCCACTGTCGACACATTGGTCTTGGTGGTTCTCTTCACATAGCTAAAATATTCGTCCACGCGGTTTTGGCTCACATAAATATTTTTCACCGTGCTGAGGGCATCGCGTGCCTCGTCGGTGCCGCCATAGTTGGTCAGCAATTGGTCGAAGACATTCAGGGCCTCGCTGTTTCGGTCGGTGTTGTAATAGATGAGTCCCATATTGAGAAGGGCAGTCTTTACCAGTGTGTTTTGAGGATACTTGTTGCGGAAGTTGTTGAAGTAAAGCAGAGCCATGTCGTTGTTGTCACACACCAAGTAGGTGTTGCCCACCTCAAAGAGGGCCTTGGGTGCTAACGACGACTCGTTGTATTTCTCGAAAATCTGGTTCAGATAGGTTAATTTATCATGATATTTGCCCATTGCCCCATACGACAGAGCTTTTTGATAGATGGCATAGTCGGCGTCGGCATCGTTGGCCTCTATCACCTTGTCGTAATACTTGATAGCCTCGGCATACCGACTCTCCAAATAGCAGCAGTCGCCCAAACGGTTGTTCACATCGTTCACCTGGTGACGGTCGATAGAGGCATCTGCCAGCCGCAAGAATATCTTGAAGTCATCCATTGCATCCGACACCTTGTTGTGCTTCATTGAGATATAGCCGTGTGTGTAGAGTGCCTGGCGATAGTAGGGCGATGTGGTGGCATTGCTGCTCAGCATAAAGCGGTCCAATATCTTGGCCGCTGCATCCACGTCGCCCAGGCGGTAGCGGGCTTCGGCATACAGATAGTAGGCATCGGTGGTATACTTAGGCAGCGCATTGATCTGCGATGCTTTCTGGAAATAGGAGGCTGCCGACTTCATGTTGCCCGTGTTGAACACTTCTATGCCACGATTAATCACAATACGCTGGTATGCCTGGTTCATTACTGGGCTGCGGTCCTGCATTTTCTCTATCAACGTTAACGCATCCTTATAGTTGCGGGTGCTGAAATAGAGCGAAGTCAATATCTCCTGCACCTCTGCCTTATGAGTGGTGCGTGGATACTTCTGCAGATAGTCCTCAAACGAGCGTATCGACTCATTATATGGGTTGGCGTTCAACTCATACGACAACTTGGCGTAGTTGAATAACGCATCTTCCTTTATCTTGCTGTCAAAATCCATTTTCGAAGCCTGCAGGAACATGCTCCGCGCATCGCTCTTCCGTCCCAACTGGATCTCTACATCACCCAACACATACAGTGCATGCTGTGCCACACTGTCCACGCACGAGGTCTTTTTCGACAGATAGTACAGTGCCGAGTCGTACTGGTGCAGCATATAGTGGCAATAGCCAATCTGGTAGTAGCTATCCTGCGGCGTGCACGACGACACCAAGGCGGCACTGCTGCTCTTCTTGCCCTTACGCACATTGCCCGACGATGCTGCCTGCGTCGGGTCTGAGGCATCATCATCCTTGTTGCGCATGGCTGCTGTGTAATAATCTAAAGCGTTCCGATACTCCCCACGATTGAAATACACCTCTGCCACCATCTGCCTTATCTCATTTTTCTTAAACACATCCTCCTCCAGCAACAGCGTGGGAGCCATCTGCAACAGCTCGTCGTTCTTGCCCAGATAATAGTATATGCGGGCTATATACGAAGGCACTATCTTGGCAAACCTATGGTCCGACTGCAACTTCTCAAAATTGCGCAAAGCCAGGTCGTACTTGCCGTCCATATATTGCAAATGGGCATAATAGTACAGCGCTGCACTGGTATATTTCGACTTGCCGTTTATCTCTTGCGCAAAAAATCTCTTCGCCTCGGCATAGTCCTCGTCGTTAAAATAACAGTATCCCACCTTGAAGTTATACTCACTCCGATGGCCATACTCCACCTCGCGCGCCTGCACCTTCTTATAGCACTTCAGGGCCTTCTCATAGTCGCCCGCAGCATAATGGTAATTGCCCAAATAAAAATTTGCCATATTGCAGTGCATACTCTGCGGATACCTCCTCAGAAACTCCATCAGCCTAAAGTCGGCATCGTTGTTCCCCAGCCGCTCGGCACACACCGCCCCATAATAGCAGGCTTCGCACGCTGTCGCCTCATCCACCCCCTCAGCCTCCGCCGACAGCCGGTCAAACAAATTCTGCGCCGACGCAAATTTTTCCTTCTCATACAAGTCAGTAGCCTGACGGTAGAGCTGCTTCAAAGCCTCGTCCGACGACGACTTCTGCGCAAAAACCGACGGCGACAAGCATGCCACAATGGCAATAACCATAAGAACTTTAATCCGTTGCATAAACATTAATTACATTTTTCAAACTATAAAAATACCAACAATTAATACATTCTCAACCCCTCGGCTCCATTTTTTTTTAACAGTCCAAAGTTAGTTCTAACCTTAACGCCCTTATGCCATATCCGGTCCACCATACACCAGCCTCAAAGAGTCTGAACTATAGCCACACGCTCTGACAAGTCCGGCCGCTCCTCCCCCATTGAGAAAAGGCATGCAGAAAAAAACAGTCATTCGATACAATAGAGCACTCCCCAACACCCACTTCTCAGTACTTCAAGAAGAAAGGTTGGTCGTCGTCAGCATGTTGCGGCTTGGGCTGCCAAGGGCCGTGCAGCAGTATGCCACTGGCTGGCGGAGGTGTGACGGTATATTGCAGCTGCCCCTCGGGGTTGATGAGAATAAAGTGGGGATACGACACCACGCCGTACCGCTCCAGCAGCCTATAGTTGCCATTAAAGTGCAGCCACGTCCAGTTATACCTCTGCCCCCTCTTCGTATTCTTCAAAAAATGGTACATCTTCTGAGGCTCCCTGTCACAGCACACACACACAAACTCCACATTCTTGTTCTTTGCATACACACTGTCCTTGAAGTGCGCCATCGTCTCTATCTCTGCCAGGCAGTTGGGGTCGCCCACCCTCACAAATGCCAGATACACCCACTTGCCCTTCATATCCTCCAGACTCACCATCCTCTTCTCCACGTCGGGCAGCTCAAAGCTCGGCACCTCCGAGCCCTCCTCCTGTTGCTGCAACGAAGCCACCAGCCGCTTGGCCAGTTCCTTATGCTCCGCAAACTTGCTTTGACCGCCCACCAACTCTATCATTCTCACCACCTTCCCACGCTCGTAATAGCGATCCAGATAGTACGCCTCCTGCAACGCCTGCAACGCCACCAACTCCCTCACCTGCTCATTGCGCAACAAAGTGTCGGTGCCCAACGAGTCCAGAAAAACCTTCACATCCAGCCTATTCACCCAGCTGCCCAGCTGCCAGGCCGCTATCTTGCTCGTCCCTTTCGACACACTCCCGGCAAACAAAGTTGTGAAAAACGCCATGTAATTATCGTCGTAATACAATATCGGCTGTCCCTTAATGTAGCGCGACACCATATGCCTGCGGGTGTCGAAATGCAGGCTATACTTCATGCTGGCCAGCTGATAACGCTTATAGCGGTTGAAAAACTCGTTCCTCGTATCTGGGGCCTTCTTAGCCACCACCGCCTCCAAGCTGTCGAAATAGCGTTTCTGCGGACGGAAACGGGCGTCGAAATAAACTCGGTGCGCATCGATATAGTCCGCCACCACTGCCTCAAAATTCGATATCAGCCCGTTCAGCTCGTCGGCAGGCATATTCACAAACTCCAGCGGCAGAACCTCCGGACTCAGAAACACATTCTTCTTCTCATCCACATCCCAGTCGAAACGGGGCACATACACCTCATAGTCCCTTCCCGGCTCCACAAAAAACGACTGGCTGTAATTCTCTATCTGCAACATCATCATCGTCGGATAGTTGCAAAAAGCCTTCAACTCAAAATTGCGGTTCTTCCCTATCACCGTACGGTCCACCGTCACCTCGGTGCGTGTCAGCATATCGCTGTAGCGATAGAGTGTCACCTCCTTGCCCGCGCCATTCACCACCTCACCGTGGATGGTCACATTCGTCTGAGCACCGGCTACCGCCGCCCACAGCAACAGCCATGCCACGCAAAACAATCTTACCATACCGTTCATCATATCCTAATAAATCAAATCGTTATTAATATAATACTTCGGTACCGAAGGTCGACATCTCTCTCCGCTCCCCCTCGACCCACACGACGATGCAGTGCCTTTTCAACCCTATTTTTTCGTTTTTTTTAATTTAAATAACGAATCTCAAAACAAATTATTGCCCATTCCCTCAAATAAAATACTAAAGTTTGACAAGTTAAATCAGTAATGCATACCTAGTCGTTTTTAGGTCTATAGGTCATTTTGCAGGATGAAATCTTTCGGAACGCTTGTTTTTACTGGCGATTTTGTCAATCAAGGTGCTTGGAGGACATTTTAACAAATAAAAAACATCAATAGGTCAATTTGCAGGATAAAATCTTCC
>JAFRRK010000031.1 GCA_017428115.1 Bacteroidales bacterium
ATAGAAGAGGGTGTGGCTGCTTCATCTTCGAGACGGCATGCTTTGCTGCTATTGAAACGCATTGGCTTGTCGCCACACCCTTGCCTTCACCATTTTTATTTTGCAAAGTTACTCATAATTTCACGATGCAAATATACGAGAAACGGATTTTGCACCACAACCATTTGCAAAAAATGTTTCTGTTACTGACTTTGTTGTCAAACAATTATCTTTAACAGATTCAGTAATAATACAAGGGCCACCAGGTACAGGTAAGACAACACAGATTGCAAAACTCTGTGAGTTCTTTTGTTCTCAGGGATTATCTGTCCTTGTAACAGCTCTTACCAATAGGGCATTAATGGAGGTTGCTGCAAAAGATGACTTGAAAGTAATGTTAGAAGCTGGGCGGGTATATAAAACTAAAATGTCTGTTGATGAAGCCAAAGAACTACCACGGCTTCAGAATCTCAAACAAATCACCCCAGAAAAGGGGAAACTCATCTTGGCTACGTTCTATATAACAAGTGGAGAAGCAAACAATGTTGGTCCTGTACCACCATTTGACATAGTCATCATGGATGAAGCAAGCCAGGCGTTACTCGCAATGTTTGCTGCTGTAAAATTGCTGGGGAAAAAGACACTTTTTGTTGGAGACCCCAACCAACTTTCACCAGTAATATCTCTAAATTCAGATAGGATTGCCCGACGCAATTATCATTTCTATGTTGATGGGATTGTATCAATGAATGCCTTAGGAAGCATTCCTGCATACAGTTTAACCACAACATACCGCTTGCCGGAGAGAGCTGCAACTTTTACAGGTATCTTCTATGATAATATACTTGTATCTGCACAAGACAAAACAAAAAAGTTTACATTTGAAGAGCTTCCACAAGAGTTCGGTTCTATTTTGAATCCTCAAGGCGGCCCTTCTATGATTAAGATGGATTTACCTCTAGGCGATAAAAAGCCACAATCAGTTCTTACATTATCTACTTTATTTGTTTCTGCATTCTTGTCACTAAAGGAAAAATTGCGTATATCTGTGTTGTCTGGCTATATAGAAACCACAAAGGCATTACAAAAGTCAATATTCCAAACGGTAGGTAACCATAGCAATATACTTATTGATACGGTTTCAAGAATACAAGGTCTAACAACCGATGTCACCATCTATGTTATTCCAAATACAGGATATTCCTTTAGCTTGGACAAACGTCTATTTAATGTTGCCACAAGTCGTGCTACAAGGCATACCATTATTATTTGTGACACTAATATTTTGTCAAATGGAAAGGCATTGATGAATTATGATGTGTTTCAGTTCTTGTCCAAATTAAATGAAACGCAGTCTGTGCGTATTCTGCCATCTGTCAAATCTAATCAAATTGCTCTTGAAAACAGAATGGACGAAAACAATGAGCTCCAGCAGAAAGATATAGTACAAACTATTGTATCAGTTCAACAAGAAGAGGTTAGTGTTTCAGGTAAAGATGGTACAGTTATAAAAACCGATAATCCTAAAATTGGAGTAAAAGTTGTTGGATTTGTTGATTTAACAAAGTTTAAGTCGAAAAAAGGAATACGGTCTGAGAAAACATATATCATCGACACCAATGTTTTTGTCGAATGTCCAGATATTTGCAATAAAATAGATAAAGGTTGCCTGATCATTCTATCTGCTAAAGTGATAGACGAATTAGACAAATTAAAAATCACGTTGGAAGGAAGTAACAAAGAAAATGTAAACAAAGCATTGAGTAGCATAAACAAGGCTCTAAATCGTCCTAATATATCATTTGAAGTGGCAAATACTCAATTGTTGCCAGCAGACTTCAACCGACGGTCTCCAGACAACATGATTCTATCCGTTGCTCTGAAATACAAAGACAGTAAGCCGACACTCCTTACTTCTGACAATGGATTGCAAATTAAATGTAAAGGTCTTGGAATAAAGACTATCTCATTGAAAGATTTCTTAAGGAGATGATTGATGAAGATGTCAATCGTTATGGTGTATAAAACTCTGTAAATGATATGAACGAGAACGGAATAAAAGAAATACTACTGAATGGTGAGTGTGTGACTTTGGAATGCAAACGGGCAAAATCAGAGGTTCCAAAATCGGTATGGGAAACATACTCTGCATTTGCCAACACTATCGGTGGAGTGATTCTGTTAGGTATTGAGGAGAACCGTAAAGAATCAGACATCAAGAAAAGATTTAAAATAATCGGTGTCGATGATGCACAGAAGATTGTCAACGACTTCTGGAACACCATCAACAGTGATAAGGTAAACGAAAACATCCTTTGCAGTAACGATGTGGATTCGGTCGAGATAGATGGGGTACAGATAGTATATATCCACGTACCACAAGCAGATTGGAGGATAAAACCCATTTACCTGAACGGCAATGTGTATAAGGGGACATATAGACGGAACCACGAGGGTGATTATCATTGTACAGAACGTCAGGTGAGGGCAATGATACGAGACTCGTTTGAAGACGGCAACGATTCCAGACTACTTGAACATTACGATATGCGTGACATTGACCTTGATTCTCTACATCGCTATCGCACACTGTTCAAATTCAGGAACGAAGGGCACGTTTGGAACGAAATAGACGACATTTCATTCCTTAGGAATCTTGGCGGATGCACCATTGACAGAGAATCTGGTAAAGAGACGCTAACCGTCGCCGGCTTGATGATGTTTGGCACGGGGCTTGCCGTTAGAGAACGTTTTGCCAATTTCAGAATGGATTACATCAATATGTGCAATCTGATTGGAGACGAACGCTATAGCGACCGACTGACATATGACGGACGTTGGGAGAACAATTTGTTTCAATTCTTTAGTATTGTGCTGCCAAGAATATCATTTGATTTACCGAGACCATTTAGGATGGTTGGGATGCAGAGAGATGATGACACACCTCAGCACAAGGCTGTTCGTGAGGCATTTACCAATTCCATCATACATTGCGACCTAATGATGGAGTCGGGAGTGCTGCGAATAGAAAAACACGACGACAGATTGGTGTTTCGCAATCCTGGCTTGCTCAGGCTTCCTATCGAACAGATATTTGAAGGTGGAGTCTCATACGCCCGTAACCCCAAAATACAGAATATGCTCCGAATGGTAGGTTATGGGGAGAACCTCGGTTCGGGATTCCCTCTTATTTTGGATGCTTGGAAACAGGCAGGTTGGGATACTCCAGTGTTAAACAATAAATTTGAATTGGATATGGTTGAATTGGTCTTGCCATTATCTGCCATCCCAGAGAAAGCATCAAACAGTACGGTTGAAATAACAACCTCGGCCGAAAATGACGATGGGGAGAAAAGTAGGGAGAAAAGTAGGGAGAAAAGTAGGGAGAAAATCATAAAAATTATTCGGGATAATCCTACCGTGACCCAATTGGAGTTGTCAAATATGCTGCGAATATCTACCAAAGCCATAGAAAAACATATTAAGAACCTACGAAAAGATGGCATTATACGCCGTGTGGGACCAGACAAGGGCGGACATTGGGAAGTTTGCAAATAACAAGAAAAGATGAGATAATTGATAGTCGAAATGAGAGGGTTAAATGACACTGAAAACCTTGGCCACCTTTTGGCCACCTTTTCGACGCTTTACCGGATTTTGTTGTGTTATTTGAATATAAAAACAATCGCAAGATTCACAACCATAATTAATTATGCTTAACAAGAAATAACCACAGCATTCCTGTTCCAGACACGAGAAAAAAGGCCTTATGGGTCTCTTTTTCTATATCGTCAAGCCTCATTAATCGTACACTACCAACCGAACATTCTTGCCGACTGAGGGCAGATGGAGGGTGTAGACACCTGGCGAGAGGGCTGTGATGTCGATTTGCGTAACACTGGATTGCGGAGCAAGGAAGAACGACTGTTCCTTTACCATGCGACCCATGCTGTCGTATATGCTGCACCGCACCCAGCCCGACACGCTGCTACTACCCTGAAGGTTGACAACTCCATGAGCCGGGTTGGGAAAAAGAGCAAAATGTTGTTCCGAATCATGTGGCGTATGGACAAGTTCCTCCATCTGTTTGCAAAATATTCCTGGTCGTTGCTGCAAAAAACAATCCACATTGTCCATAGCCGACCGCCAACTTCTTGGGCTCTCGGGCATTCCAAAGCGTTGCGATTGCAATTCGACCTCAGGGGCCACGGCAGCACGAATCTGTTCCAAATAGTTTGACGTAGTGTGATAGGCCAAGACGGTGGCAACAAGCTCGTACATACGTTTACCAAACTGTTCGACAAACTGGGGAGACTGAAGGCAACGACGCAGGCACAGCGTAGCTTCAGCGCAGCTAGGCCACGTGTCGGAGCCTTGGTAGGTCATCACATCAGGCTTATACATCTTTGGATTGTCGAAACAACCATCCCCATCGTAGAATATCCACCGCCAAGGGGAGGTGCCATGCTGGTAGCAGCGCATATTGTTGGCCGGCCAATCCTGATTGGCAACAAATGCCTCAAAGAGTTGATAGTCGATAAAGTCGTCAATGTCGATAATGGCGCACAGCTGAGCATATTGGAGCGTGTCGGACAAGTCTGCTGTTTCAAGAAAATTCATCAGCCGCTGGAAGCCGGTATTATTGCCATTCTCCACCAGTCCCAACCAAGAGCCAATGATGTTTACATCGTCCGCATCCACATCGTCCACCTGCTCTATCAACCGCTCGTCGGGTGCCTCCTGCAGGTAATAAATACCCCAATACTCGCCATTGATAAACAGGGTAACGGGGCGCGATGCTAACGAAACAAAACTCAGTGGCCGTGCTATACGCGATGCCAACAAGTCCTGTATGCCGGCATCGGTCCAGGCGGCACTGAATGGCTTTAGCACCAGCCGTTTGAAGGTGCTATAGGGCAGTTCGTCGAAGAGTGCACACTCTATCCTCTTCTCTCCATACTCCTTGCGGGCATACAGCTTAAGCGGCTTCTGCATCTGGCGACGGGTCTTGCCTCCATGCACACGGACACCCAGTGGCTGGGCAAAGCCGCTATTGTCCAACTCGTAAAACTCCACACTGGCCAGCCTTTCCCATTCGCGCCCGTGCTGATTGAAATTGCCCGTATTAAAATCATCTTCGGCATCAAAACCCGTAATGCTAAATATGCCGCTATCTGCATCAAACAGCATCTCATAGTCCAAAGCGATTGACACGGCCGGCAACTGAGGCTGACGCCCCAACAGACTGGCCACAAGATATGTGTGGGTGGATACAGGCCCCACCTGTTCACCCCCACCATCGAATGCCGCAGCCCTCAACACAATGGCATGGCGCACCGCAGCAGGAGGGTCCCATAAATCGTCTGGCGCATCCTGCATAAGAAAAATATCACGATTGGAATAAAGCTGCGACGAGAGTTCGAGGGGCCGTTCGTATAGCAGCGAATGAACTGTGGGCGTAGAGCCGTCGGTAGTATAGCGTATCTCCAACCCTTCGGCAGCCGAGAGGGTCAGCACAAACGCCTCTTGATAGAACCCTCCCGGAGTAGAAAAAGCCACCTGCGGCCTTGCCGTCGCTCCAAACAGTACGAGGAAGCAAAACAGCAACACACAGCCGCTACCCGATACACATTTGCCACATTCTTCAATCATCAGGACCTCATTATTTTGTTTTAAACTTCAAGATACCGTCCACTTCGGGGCTAATATGCATGCGGCTTATCCCCACGTATGCAACGACCAAGAAACCCACCGTGCGCAACAACGCCTCCAGCAACACCACCGCCAAGCCCGTGCCCATTCTGGCGAACAGTGGCGACAACAGCCATCCCCACAACTGGTTCAGGCCAAACAGCAGCAAGGTGAACAACAGCACCCACAGCTGCTTGCGGCTGAAGAGTGTCACCCTTAGGCGGCGGCGCAAGAGCAGAAGCAGTGGCGCAAAATAGACTATATATGCAAACAGCGTGGCGCATGCCGAGCCCGTAACCCCCAGCGGCGGTATCAGCAACAGATTGAAGCCGATGGCCGCTGCCGTAAGCAACGAGATAAACAGCAGCGAGAAGGCATAGTGCTTCGAGAAATTGAGGATATTAGTGGAGATGCTGAGGGTGGAATTGAGAATGTTGGCAACGCCCAGAAAGAGCACCACCCACATGCCCGACACATACTGCTCGCCGTTGGGTATGACGGCAAAGAGCGGGCTGAGGTTAATCCAAATAAAGAAAAGCAGCATACAGGCCACCAGCAGCTGGTGGAGCGACACCTGCTGCCCCAGCCGGTTCACCTCGGCGGTATCGCCTTGTGCCACAGCCTGCGAGATGATAGGGCTGGAAATAGCACCCAGCGAACGGTAGGGTATTTCCACCACATTGGCTATATAGCATGCAATAGTGTAAATGCCCGCCAGCTTCAATCCCTCCTTTGCAAGAAAGAGCGAGTTAAACAACT
Source organism: Bacteroidales bacterium (assembly GCA_017428115.1). Classification (GTDB taxonomy): domain Bacteria; phylum Bacteroidota; class Bacteroidia; order Bacteroidales; family P3; genus Colimorpha. Next base: position 6,430 of record JAFRRK010000031.1, read on the forward strand.
TGATATTGCCCGCCAGCACCGTAGCAGTCATAAACAGCGTATACACCCCCACCTCTCTTAAAAGCCCCTTGTCGACAAACTGCCAATCCAAGCGAAACGATATCCGTCCCAACGACAACAGATAGAGAAAGTTGACAAGTGTGGCCACAGCATAGCTGGAGCAGAAAAGAATGACAAAAAGGTCGAGCGTAATAACGTGATGCCCATACAGCAAATAGGCTGCAAGGTTCAGCAGGCGGATGACCACCTCGCGCACAAACTTAGGCAGCGCTATATGCAGCAACACACTGGCGTTGGTCTCAAACACCGTCATATACAGCACAAAGAACGTCAGCGGCAGCAACAGATACACATAGTCCACCAGCAGCGGGGCATCCTGCGAATAGTATGCCACTATCTCCGCCTTAAAGAGAAAGAACAGCACTGCAATAAGCGTAAAGCCCACAAATGGCAGGATGAGCGTCCACCCGAAGAAACCGTGGTCCTTATGCTCGGGATCCTTAAAACGGGGATAGAAACGCAGTATAGAAGCGTTGGTGCCCAGCTGTGCCAGACCGGCAAACAGCATCGCGGCATCCACCATCACCCTCGTGAGCCCTATCTCCTCCTGCGTCAACAAGTCGGTCACCACAAAAAAGGTAGTCACCGCACCGATGAGTACACCCAGATAATTGGCCAACGCCCCTTTAATGCTCTGTTTAGCAATAACACCCATTCCTTTACCAGTCGATTATTACGGATGCAAAAGTACACAAAAAAAATGGATATTTCAGCCACAGATAGCAATAATTCAAAAAAAGTTCGTATCTTTGCCACTCAATTAATTGGAGTAAAAGACCTTGTCTTTTACCTCTAGTGCGTTTATACATAAGCATATAACAATAAATTAATATAATAACAACAATGAAGATTTACCAGACTAACGACATCCGCAACATCGCCCTTGTAGGCGGTGCCAAATCGGGCAAGACCACCATGGCGGAGGCCATGGCCTTCTGCGGCGGCCTCATCAACCGTCGTGGCAGCGTGGACAACAAGAACACCATCAGCGACTATCGCGACATTGAGCTCGACCGCAAATACTCTGTCGAGACCACCCTCATGTACACCGAGTTCGGTGGCAAGAAGGTGAACATCCTCGACGTACCCGGCTTCGCCGACTACCAGGGCGAGCTGGCCGCAGCCCTCAACGTCGTAGAGGCTGCCGTGGTCGTCGTCAACGCCCAGAGCGGTGTCGAAGTCGGCACCGAAGTTGCCAACCGCTATGCCGCCAAACTTGGCACACCCATGATCTACGTCATCAACCATCTCGATGCCGAAAAGGCCAACTTCGACGAGAGCGTCAACCAGCTCAAAGACTTCTTTGGCGCCAAGTGCACCGTCCTCCAGTTCCCCACCAATCCGGGCCTCGGATTCAACCAGGTGGTCGACATCGTCACCAACAAGATGTACACCTTCAAGGACGGCAAAGCCACCGAAGAGGACATCCCCTCCTCCTTTGCCGACCGTGCCGCCGAGATGCGCGAAGCCCTCGTTGAGGAAGCCGCCGCTGCCGACGACGAGCTGATGGAAAAATACTTCGAGAATGGCGACCTCACCCCCGAAGAGCTCACCAAAGCCCTCAAACTCGCCATCGACAAGCGCGACCTCTTCCCCATCCTCTGCACCTCCGCTAAGGAGAACATGGGTGTTGCCCGCCTGCTCGAATTCATCGGCCAGAATGTGCCCGCGCCCAACGAGGTGGCCGAGCCCAAGAAGACCCAGGCCGGCAGAGAGCTGAAATGCGACAACGCCAACCCCACCGTCGCCTTCGCCTTCAAGAGCGCCAAAGATAAGAACCTCGGCGAAATCACCTACCTCCGCATCTACGACGGCGAGCTGGCCGAAGCCCAAGACGTGGTCAACGCCTGCAACCAGAGCAAGGAACGCGTCAGCCAGGTGCTCGTCTGCAGCGGCAAAGACCGCCAGCGTGTCGAGAAAGCCTGCGCCGGCGACATCGTCTGCACCATCAAGCTGAAGGATGAGAAAATCAACCACACCCTCACCACCGCCAAAAACACCGACGACATCGTCACCGAGATACAGTTCCCCACCCCCATCTACCAAGTGGCCGTCAAGGCTGCCAACAGCAACGACGACGAGAAAGTCGGTGCCGCTCTGAAAGACCTCGCCACCTACGACCGCAGCCTCTCGCTCGAGAACAGCCGCGAGCTGCGTCAGGTCATCCTCGGATGCCAGGGCGAACTGCACCTCAACACCATCAAATGGTACTTCGAAAACCAGTACAAGCTGGCCGTCAACTTCACCGCTCCCAACATCCCCTACCGCGAAACCATCACCAAGAGTGCCGAGGCCATGTACCGCCACAAGAAACAGTCCGGTGGCTCCGGTCAGTTCGGCGAGGTGCACATGCTCATCGAACCCTACTACGACGGCATGCCCAACCAGACCAAGTACCCCATCCGCGACACCCAGGAGTATCCCCTGGAGTGGGGCGGCAAGCTGGTCTTCAACAACTGCATCGTCGGTGGCTCCATCGACGCACGCTTCATGCCCGCCATCCTCAAAGGTATCATGGAAAAGATGGAGCAAGGCCCGCTGACAGGCTCCTATGCCCGCGACATCGTCGTCAACATCTACGACGGTAAGATGCACCCCGTCGACTCCAACGAAACCGCCTTCAAGATTGCCGGCCGCACCGCCTTCCGCGAGGCCTTCAAGCTGGCAGCCCCCAAGATTAAGGAACCCATCTACGACGTCGCTGTCACCGTGCCCACCGAGAGCCAGGGCGGTGTCATGACCGACCTCCAAGGCCGTCGCGCCATTGTCATGGGCATGGATGCCGAAGGCAAATACACCACCCTCCGCGCCAAGGCCCCCTTGGCCGAGATGAACCGCTACTGCACCGCCCTGAGCTCCCTCACCAGCGGCCGTGGCACCTTCACCATGACCTTCAGCAGCTACGAGCTCGTCCCCGCCGACGTACAGCAGGCCCTGCTCAAAGCCTACGAAGAAGCAGCCAACGAGGAAGAGTAAGCCGACCGTTGCCCTCGCAGGGCAATCAAGCTACGCAACATACCCTCACAAGCCGGAAGCCCTCTCGGGGCTTCCGGCTTCATTTTATTTGAAACTAATCGGCATGGAGCTATCATACTATGTAGAAGCACTACCGATTCCAATGCAAGAGGATGACAACACTAAAAATACTGCCCAAAGAACACCCTCTTACGGCAATCCACCACAAGAAGCCCACCCCCCGCTCTTCCCACACCCTGATAGAACGTCAAGGCTGTCGCATGCCACGCCCACAAAAAAAACAGAGCGGCGCTTTGCGCCGCCCTGAATTGGATTGTATTCTCTATAATGAATCAATAATCTTTCACCAACCTTATGCTGGCACCATCTGTTTTATACCTAGAATTACTACTTGGAGTAGTACCATTACTCTTGAAAGTAAAACTATACCCTTTATTGCCAGATTGATAATTTGCCCAATACCAACCTTGAGTACCACCATAAGACACACTAGTAAACCAGTTATTCCTATCAATATATCCTGCAGCAGGCAAGAACACAGCCCCTGCAGTCTTCATTGCACTCCAATCGTCGGCATCATATACATTCGTATTCCAAAGATTTGTAGTAGCATTATTTATTCCGCTAGGCGGGGTAACACCCGACGGATGCGCATACATATCTGGGAAAATAATTATACCCGATTTGCCGGCCACTTTTGCCTTGACATATCTGGCATTAGCTGTTCCATTCAGTGTTGAGGCAGAACGAGTCTCTAACAAATATTTCCATTCCTGTGAAGTTAAAACCCGCCAAGCTACTCCATCCACCGTAATATTCCCACTACAAATACTCCATTCAAACAAATCCACAATACCATTGTATGCGCTAGTAGAACTAATATTTGCCCCACCTATATAGTCATAATCATTCTCAGCAAACCTATAAGTCCACGTAGCATTAATATTTTTATTCCATTGAAGATTACCACCCGAGAATGCCACCTCCGTCATATCAGAAACTGTGAACAGATGTGGAATCTCCACAAAGCTAAGGTCGAGATCGGTCAAATCCACAATAGTATACTTGTTTCGTGCTATTTGCAAAGTGCTACCGCTCTGCATAGTCTGTGTGGACACATGAGTTCCATCAGAGGTATATATTTTTATCTCCAAACTAGTATATTCTCCGGCAGGCAGGGCAATGAAGAAGTCCCTCTTTGTATCAATACTTTGGGGAACGGGGAAAACGAGTTTCACACTTTTTCTTCTATCATACGTGCTAGCTATACCACCTATGGTAAGAATGGGATCACCATTATTAAAATCAATATTGAAAGTTCCATTAATCACCGCATCGGTTGTCACGCGTATGGCCGAAATCGTCGTATTCGCCTTCTGTAAGGAGAGGCGCATCAACCCACACAAATTCTTGAACTGCAAGTGCTGATTGTTCGATTCAGCATACATGGGAAAACTTATTAGATTGCCACCCTCGTCAGTCACTTGTGTGGCAGGCAGATTTGCACGAAGGGACAGTAATGAGCCGTCGGCATTTATCGTATAGGCATCAGCAACTGTCGCAGGGGAGAAAGCATGATAATCACCGCTATACGTAGCATCATCTGTCACATCTGGATTACTGGTCGACGTCTGATAGGCAAATGTGGCGCGCGCGTCATTTACCGAGGTAGCTTTATATATACCATACATTGGGGCGGTACCATTGCTGCGATATACCATTATTTCATCATTCTGCAGCCAGCTGAAGTAGCGGCTAGTGCTGTCATACACGGTCTTGGCGTCTTTGCTCTCATATCGTTCCATTGTGGCGGAGAAAGTGCCGCCTGCCAGCTCTTCTTTCTGGCATGAGCTGATGCCGCCCATGATTGCCATTGAGGCTATTAGTGTAATAATGCTGTATCTTTTCATTTCTCTTACTCTTTAGAAGATATCTCCAAACGTGTTTGTGTTGTCGCCGCCGCTTGTGCTGCCGCCACCGAAGTTGCTGCCCGTAAGGGTTGTGCTAGAACTGTTGGCCTGAATCTGTTCAAAATCTCCAACCTGATCGCCTCCGGAAAATGCAAATCCCCGCTCGATGCGGAAGCTCACCACCTTGAGGGCGGGCTGTTGATAGGATTGTCGTTGTTGTTTCATTGCTTAAACCTCTTTTGCTATCTTTTAATTCATTTTTCTTTCATAAAGCAGGGCAGTCATCACGACCACCCTGCTCAACCAATTATTAACTATATAAATACTTTCACTACTATTTCAGACCAGTAGAGCTGGAACCAGTTATCACAAGGGGCTCATAATTCTTTGCCAAGCGCACAGCCCTGGCTAGTGGACCACCATAATTGATACCAGTACTCTGCATACCATGGCTTCTCAGATTAAGAAACTGCCAGTTGGTCGGAACAGTGGCACTATTCGAAGATGTCCAATAATGCCCAGTGTAATTTTGGTCAGCCAAATAGCCGGGGAGGAACACCACACCGATTTTCTCCAAATCGCTCCATTCCGAAACTGAATAGTTGTTCACCCTAGCATGATTCCAATCGCTAGTAACCATATTCGTGGATCCCCAATACTTGAACGATTGGCTGGTCCAACCGTCGGGAACAAGAACCAAGCCCCTCCTTAAGGTATCATCACCATCCGTAATCACGGCATAGCCCCAATACCACTTTCTAAAATTCTGAGAGTTCAATGCATAATTCCACTCAGCAGCAGACAGTGTACGCCACCCCTCGGTATTATCCGAGCCCAACGACTCTGCCCAGTCCACAAAATTGGTGGTGGACAACGAGGTGGTCAACACCGATGCACCATAATTGTTGGAAGCACCTTCGCTGAAATAGAACATGTCAACAATAGGATCAGTGGTAATCACAGGATTGCGCGTGTCGGAGTTGGCGAAAGGCACATTGAACACCTCATACTGGCTGCTGGCAAATTGGAAGGAATTTGTAGCCCTCACATACTGCAGATTGCCGGTGGCAAAACGCACCTGCTGGGTGTCCGACACCGAGATAAGACCGGCCACGATGGCAAACTCAAGCTTGTCGGCCGGAGGGGCAATGGTGGTAATCTTGTTGCGCTCGATGTTGATGGCCACGGTCGACTCCATGCTGCACAGCAGGCCGCGGTCGTTGAAAATCTCAATACGCAGGGGATTGTAGCTGCCGGCAGGCAGATAGATATAGAAGTCGGTCGCGGTGTTGATGCTCACCGGCTCAGCACACAGCAGGGTGTCGCCGTTGGTGCCGCCGCTCACATGCTCCATCTCGGGCAGACCCTCGCTGTTCATGCTCACGCCGAAGGTGCCGTTGAGATAGGTGGTGCTCGTGACCGCTATCTTGGTCACATTCTCGCCCGGCTTCACCAGGCGCACGCGCAGCACACCGCACACATTCTTGAAGTCCACGCCATAGCGGCCTTCCTCACCCACGCCATACATGGGGAACTTCTCCATGCCGTCCGCCACATAGTTCTGGTGGCACGACAGGGTGATAGTGCCGAGGTCGTCGCTCCAATAGTCGGCCGGATAGGCAGCCGTGATGGGGGTGGAGAGCGTAGGCTCGTCGTCCATATTGCCGGCATACACAAACTCGGCATGGGTAGAACCGGCAGCGTTGGGCGTATACATCTCCTTGGTGCCGAACTCGGGGCATACCACTGCCACCATGTCGCCGTTCTGCCACTTCAGGTCGTGGCCCACCAGCTGGGTCTTACCATTCTGCGAACCCTCGATCGTGGCGGTGAAGCGCACAGGACGGTCGCTATACTCGTTTTTCTCGGTATCCTTCTTGCAGGATGCGGCTGCCAACACCAGCAGCGCGGAAGCAATAGCAATAACTGTTCTTCTCATAATTCCGATGGACTTTAAGGGTTAGTTAAACCTGAAGTTTGAGTTGTCGACAGTGCCCTGCTCTTCCAGGCGCTCGTTGCCGGCCGAAAGGAAATAGCCACGCTCTATGCGGGCGTTCATCACCTCGATTTCGGGTTTACAATACTTCGTTTTCTTCATCATTGTTGGTTAATTGGACTTATTGTTAATCTATATTAATTAAATAATAATCAGTATAATATAATCACCCACCCCACATAAAGAATCACCCACCCATACCGCACCACGCATACTAATCAAATTGCAAAAATACAAATATTATTTCATTCATGACATTATTTTTAAAAAAAAAATATCATGCTATTGATTTTAAATACAATACACAACGTTAAATCTCATTAACACACATGCTATTTCTCATTCAAAATGAGACAAAAAACAAAATAGGCCATTAAACCTCCTCCAAAAAAGAAAGAACAGACACTATTTATTAAAATAAAGCACAATACGCCACCAAACCAACATTACATGCATCATATACCTAAAGCCGACTGCTTGGCCTTACGACGGAAATGCACTATTATTCTCGGCAACTAGTCTTGCACACTTGGAATATATTGATTGTCAAAAACAAAGCAGGGCAGTCATCACGACTACCCTGCTCAATCAATTATTAACTTTATAAATACCTTTACTACTATTTCAGTCCGGTAGAGCTGGAACCGCTAATCACAAGGGGTTCGTAGGGCTGGGCCAGACGGACGGGCTTATAGTCAGAGAATTTATAATAAGAACCATTGCTGTTGGCACTGGCACCCACATTCTGGGTTAGTGCTCTAGCACTATTATCCGTGTTTGTTGTGGAAGTCCAATACTGCCACATACCAGAGCCGTTGGCTGGGTTTTTGGCAATGGGCAAGAATGCCACGCCCTGAGCCTGCAAAGGTCTCCATGCCTCGTAAGTGAATACATTACGGTCGAAACCAGTACCAGGATTCAGCGATGGGGTAACGGGATATTGGCTGTCTGGCAGGATGATATAGCCGATATAAGTGTCAGAACCGACAGTAATCGTGGCACGACCATAACGCTGTGCGCGGACACTACCCGTCTCCTGAATCACAAAATTCCATTCGTCAGCAGAGAGGGTACGATAATTGTCGCCAATATTCACGCCCCAATCCACGAAGTCAGCACTGTTGTCAGACTCAGTGCCCAAGCCGAAATTGTTGCTGGCAATACTCCAGTGGAACTGGTCGACACCATTCTGCTTGTAAATGTCGTATTCATGCTCGGCAATCTTCCACTCGCCGTTGACGTAAATCAGGTTGCCCTGAGCAAAACGGACCTGGTCGCCATCAGGATTGACAGTAATCAGGCCTGTGCAGGTCTGGAAATTGAGCTTGTCGGCCGGAGGAGCGATGGTGGTAATCTTGTTGCGCTCGATGTTGATAGCCACGGTCGACTCCATGCTGCACAGCAGGCCGCGGTCGTTGAAAATCTCAATACGCAGGGGATTGTAGCTGCCGGCAGGCAGATAGATATAGAAGTCGGTCACGGTGTTGATGCTCACCGGCTCGGCACACAGCAGGGTGTCGCCGTTGGTGCCGCCGCTCACATGCTCCATCTCGGGCAGACCCTCGCTGTTCATGCTCACACCGAAGGTGCCGTTGAGATAGGTGGTGCTCGTGACCGCTATCTTGGTCACATTCTCGCCCGGCTTCACCAGGCGCACGCGCAGCACACCGCACACATTCTTGAAGTCCACGCCATAGCGGCCTTC
>JAFRRK010000032.1 GCA_017428115.1 Bacteroidales bacterium
CCCATGGGGGAAAGGGGGTGGTGTATGGATAATTGTCTGTTTGTTTGAAAAATACTGAGACATAAACCTTCTGTTTCGGTCGGACTCACTCTCGAAGACGCATCGGTCGGGTCGTGTGGCAGATTTGCGGAATTGAGGATTATTCAAAACCTATTCAATAATTAAAGATGAAACACCATACTATAGTCCATTGACTTCTATGCAACTAGTGCGTTTTATACCACCCAAAGAAGTCGGTGATAGCCTGAGTGATGGTAGTTTGAGGCAACTGCAGATCATGTTGTGCCTGTGTGTTGTCGTAATACTCCTTCACCATCAGCTGACGCACATTACGAGTGGACAGCTGTGTGCGGACACCGCATCGACGCAGCAAGTCGCCACACCAGCCTGCCACAGTCAGCAGCTGATTGGGTAATGGGAGCAGCAACTGCCTATAGCCACACGTGCGAGACTGAATCTTATAGAATTGTTTTAATGAAAGGTTCTGCCCAGTGAGGAGATAACGCCTTCCACTCCTGCCCATAGTAAGAGCATTAACAATGGCAGTGGCTGCATCAGCCACATGCACAAAACTCTTACCCCCACAAGGGGTTATCATAATGGGCTTGCGGTAGCCTGCCAGCAACAAAGCACCCGAACTTGGCTTCGTGTCAAACGGTCCTATCATAAAGCCAGGATTAACCACGATTATGTGCCAATTGGCATGAAGACGGGCGGCATTGAGCAAAATCTCCTCACCTTCACGTTTGCTTTGTGCGTAATACGACTGACTGAAAGGGGGTTGCATTGGCGCCTGTTCGTTGGCAGGCTGCAATGGGAGTCCGTAACCAATAGTATTGGCAGTGCTTGTATGCACAAGACAGGCAATATCAATGCGTTCCATCACATTAACAAGTCGATGACAAAGGTCGCGATTGACGGGCAGATAGTCGTCATAATGCAACAACGACATGTCAGTAACGCCCGCACAATTTATAATAGCTTCACAACCTTGGGCAGCCCTCAGCAACATGTCGTCATCAAGAAGCGACCCAGAGAAAAGGGTGAATCTAGAATTGGCAATTGAACGAGTTTTTTCCCCATCCTTAACACCCTCCTTTTTAAGAGATTTCATTTCCCCCATCCCCAGCCACTGCATTGCACCGAGATCTAAAGAAGACCGCAGCAAGGCATGAACCTCATGACCTTGCTGCAGTAATTGTTTCAATACATTGTGACCCAGCAGCCCGTTGCCGCCAAGTAGTAGTACCTTCATTGCATTAGCCTACATTACAACCTGCTGCAACCAGCTGGCTGGGAGTAACAAGCACCAGACGACCGTCTTTGTCCTCAGCACTAAGTATCATACCTTGGCTCTCAACCCCCTTAAGCTTGCGGGGTGCAAAGTTGGCGATAAAACACACCTGCATCCCAACCAGCCTCTCCGGCTCAGGGTAGTACTTGGCGATGCCGCTAACAATAGTGCGTGTACCCATACCGTCCTCAATCTTAAACTGTAAGAGCTTATCAGCCTTAGGCACTTTAGAACACTCCAGCACAGTACCCACGCGAATATCCATTTTGCCAAAGTCCTCAAAAGCCACAGTAGGCTTGACCTCGGCGGGTGTCCATGCGTTCAACTCATTCTGACGTTTGGTTTCCATGAGCTTATTCACCTGTGCCTCAATCGCAGCATCGTCTATCTGCTCAAACAGCAATTCAGGTTTCTCAATAGTGTGGCCCTTCATCAGGAGGTTGGCACCACCCGCATGCTGCCACCCCATGGCGGGAAGATTCATGATGCGGTGCATCTTGTCGGCAGTGAAAGGCAAGAAGGGGGCACATAGCACAGCCAAGTTGGCACAAATCTGCAACGAGAGGTTGAGCACGGTAGCTGTGCGCTCCGGATCAGTCTTAATGAGCTTCCATGGCTCAGTATCGGTAAGATACTTGTTGCCCAAACGGGCAAGGTTCATCATCTCGCTGAGAGCCTCGCGAAAACGGTATGACTCAATACTGCGACCCACCCGCTCGGGGAATGTTGCCATCTCTCTAACAACCTCCTGTTCCTGCTCGCCCAGGGGGGCCGCAGCTGGCACCTTACCTCCATAAAACTTATGCGTCAGCACAAGCGTGCGGTTGACAAAGTTGCCCAATATAGCCACCAACTCCGAATTGTTCTTCAGCTGGAAGTCCTTCCACGTAAAGTCGTTGTCCTTAGTCTCTGGGGCATTGCTGCACAAGGTGTAGCGCAGCACATCCTGCTTGCCGGGGAAATCCTTTAGATACTCATGCAGCCATACTGCCCAATTGCGGGAAGTGCTTATCTTGTCCCCCTCCAAATTAAGAAACTCGTTGGCGGGAACATTGGCGGGGAGAATATAGCCACCATCAGCATGGAGCATTGCGGGGAAAATAATACAATGGAAGACAATATTATCCTTGCCGATAAAATGCACCAGCTTGGTATCCTTGTCCTTCCACCACTTTTCCCAGTCATCGCCTTTCAGTTGCTTGGTGAAGCTGATATAGCCAATAGGTGCGTCAAACCATACATACAGCACCTTGCCATCAACTCCTTCGAGGGGCACCTTCACACCCCAATCCAAATCGCGGGTCACTGCACGGGGCTGCAATCCGGCATCTATCCACGATTTGCACTGCCCATACACATTCACCTTCCAGTCGCCCTTGTGCTGCTCCAATATCCACTGGCGCAGCCATGGCTCGTCTTGGTCCAAGGGTAGATACCAATGCTTGGTCTCTTTCATCACAGGTGCGTTGCCGCTGAGAGCCGACTTGGGATTAATCAAGTCTGTAGCATTGAGCGATGTGCCACAAGCCTCGCATTGATCGCCATAAGCGTGCTCATTGCCACAATGAGGGCATGTGCCCGTAATGTAACGGTCAGCTAAAAACTGGTGCGCCTCCTCGTCATAGTACTGCATCGAGGTCTTCTCCACAAACTTGCCATCTTCGTACAATTTCTTGAAATACGCCGCTGCCGTCTCATGGTGCTCAGGACAGGAGGTACGACTATAGATATCGAACGATATGCCCAACTCGGCAAAAGAGTCTTTAATAATCTTATGGTAGCGATCCACAATATCCTGTGGCGTTACCCCCTCTTTACGGGCCTTGATAGTGATGGGCACGCCGTGTTCATCACTGCCGCCGATAAACATCACCTCCTCGCCTTGCGCACGGAGGTAACGTACGTAAATATCGGCCGGCACATACACTCCTGCCAAATGCCCTATGTGCACAGGTCCATTGGCATAAGGTAGTGCCGACGTGACGGTGTAACGCTTAAACTGCTTATCTTTTTCGCTATATGTCATATATATACTTGATTATTTTTATGGTTAAGAATAACTAGTTGTGCTTAGCACCTCATTCAGGGTTTATAAGCATAATCCGTTTCAACATCGCCACTCACATGCGTAGGATACCTCTTTTCGTTGTACTGATATTGGTATTCAGTATAGTCATCCATAGGATAGCTGTAAAGCGGCAAAATCTGTCCAAGAAGCGATGCCGTGATGCTGATTGAACCCGTTGTAGTCATTGTCAAAACATTGTTGAGCGATAATACTTGCGGTGACATAATCTCACCCCAGTTGCAGAACCTAGGGTTGTAATTAGTGTCGTAGGTACAGGCAATAGTGTCACTCATCGTCAACGTAATAGGCAGTCCGCCATTGAACGACATGGCCAGCTGGATGATAGGAAGGTATTCTGCCGGGATTTCAACAAACCTACTAAGCAAATTGAGGTCGTTGGTGTCAACCAATACCGTGACATTACCCGACACAATCATCTTCGACACATTGTCGCCCTCCCACTCAAGAGCAGCGTTGATAGCCTTCTCGCCAACCGAAAACTTGGCTCCGCCATTATGCGAAAGCCTCACCATCATAATAAGTGCCTCAGCCCCTTGACGACCCAGGAGTTTCTCAAACCCCGTGCCAAATCCGAGCAGGTTACCTGCCAACGACAACAAGAAATTGTCGTCAATAGTTATATCGGCACCACTCAATTTGCCCGAAGCATTGTGTTCAAACGACAACCCGACAGCCTTTGCGCCACCATAATATAAATCACAAGAGGCAAAGGTGTTGTTGGCATCATAACTGTAACGTATCTCCTGCGCCTGATCACCAGTGGAAGTAACCTTCGAGATATAGTTGCCCATATAGCTGTAGGCCGTTGTCGAGCCGTCTACACCTTCAATACGGTCTAGGTTGTCGCCCACCCAGCTCCATTCCTGGGCCAACGAGCCATTCTCACTAACGGTGGCAATTTTCATCACAGGATGATACACACCTTCGGCATAGACCGGCACAGGATTCACCTCCTCGGGCTCAATCTTGTCCTTTTTACACGACACAGCACCCACCATCAAGGCAGATGTCAAGAGGATAAAAGCAATCTTCTTCATAATAAATAGGTTAAAGATATATAATTATTAATTAAAACAATCTACGCAATGTTTAGACAATTGGCACCCACCAACCCTCTAAGGGATGGATACAGCCATAATGCGGGCACAACCGTGTTCGCTTCACCCATATCCAGTACCACTATGCCGACTGCTAAATTGCCTTCTTTGCGGTAGTAGTGCGCTTTGGGGCGGCCTTAGCCTGAGTCGTTGCCTTCGGGGCCTGCTGCTTGGGAGCAGCCGCTTTCTTAGGGGCAGCCTTCTTCGCCACAACTTTTTCCGAGCCAGCCTTCTCTGCAGTGTCCTCACCCGACTCGTTATCTTCCTCCTCTGAAGGGGTCAGTTTACCTGCGTTAAGCAACACATTGTACCATGAAAACAGCTTCTTGGCATCTGAGGCGTGCACACGCTCAGTGTCGTAGTCGGGGAGCACCTTGGCCAGCAGGTCGAAAAGTTCGGCATTCTCAGCTTTCTTGGGGTCGAAAGCAGTGGGTTGGGCTTCCAACAGATTGTATATGTTTTGGAATATTTCCTCCAAAGGCTTCTCGTCGTTGGTGGTGAACATACGTATTTCGCTGAGCTGGCTAATGCTGTTGCTGGCGAAAACGGGGAATTTCTGACCTGTTACAAGATTCTTAACGATGGCACCATTCTTGGTACGTGAAATCAATTCGTTCAAATCGGGTTTGCCCGATACGGCTAAGATGTTAGTAAGATCCATTTGTAGTGATGTTATTATTATTTTAAATGGGTCATTAACGCGAAAAAAGCAATATTATTATATCCCAACCGAAAAACTTTTTCCATCTCCACAGCACCATGGCATAAAACCCCACATGATGAACCATTTAAAAGGCCACGCGCCTTTTAGTTCCTACATCATAATTCAAAAATTACTCCACCACCAACCGTTTCGTGGCGATGCCTGCGGGCGTGTGGATGGCAACAACGTACACCCCCTTCGCCAACGTGCCCACGTCGAAAGTGTCCGTCAGCCCCTCGGCCTCCTGCTCCAGCACCACGTTGCCCTTCAGGTCGTACACCACCACGTGGCTCAGCCTGTAGCTCGACAGCACCGTCACCTGCCCCCTCGCCGGATTCGGCATCATCTGCGTGAAACGGCCCAGATTGCCTATCCCCACTGGGTCTGGGTCATCGTGGTGCGCGCCCGTGTACACGTCCAGCCACCCGCTCCATTCGCCATACTCCGTGTCCCACTCGCACATGCCGCGCACCCGAGCCGCGTAGTTCGTCCGCTCACGCAGCCCCGTCAACGTCACCATCGGCACGTTCGTCGTCTCCGTCCACACGTCCCAGCCGTTCATCTCCATATACTGCACCTCCCACTGTACGTCGTTGCCCCCGTTCCACGCCAGCGTCAGCGTCGTGTCCGTCGCGCTGACCAGCCGCACGTCGCTCACCGCATCGCACAGCACCGTGTCAAACTCCGGGTCGATGATAGGGAAGATGACAGGGGCATATAGCCAATCACCCCACACATTTCCAACAATATAAAGAATGGACCACACCCCCCATGGTTCCATCCTTATCCAAGGTACGCTACGATATTTATACCATAGGATATTCTGTCCAGATGCAATACCCAAATCCGTCTGTACACCTATCACATCGGGGTTATACCAATAGTTTACGCACCAATAGCGGGTCGGTCGCTTGTCCCACAACCACATCCTTTGAGAAAGATTTTCGTTGCCTGGTGCATATTGTATGGCATAACTGCCCTCGTTGTTGTTAGCGGTACCTGCCACGATAAAGGAGTCCGTCACCACCTGCGGCTTGTCGAACATCACCTCATACAGTGGTACGACGGGCGCAGAGTCATAAACTATAGATGGATGTACTACCGTGTCAGGAGCATAAGTTATAGTGTCACCCATCAGTGAGTTAATCCACATGGGCAGGGGCATGTATCGGTGTGCATCTTCCACTCGCCATGGTCCGCCTGCCAAATATGTGGGTTCATAGGAGGTCGGTTTAAGAAGCATCAGCGAGTCGGTGAATCGTCCCGCCAAAGATACATCGCGCGTATTGGGGAAGAGGTGTGTGGTGGGCGCGCCTGACCCCAATTCGTAAAGGTACCATGATAGGGTCGTGTCGTGGGGCTGTTGGGCATACGCGCATGCCGCCACGCCCACAATCTTAATAGGTCGGTCCGTCACCATCTGCACACCCCTAATGTCGTTGCCTGCAGAATAGTTGTACCAATCAGATTGGGCATCACTATCATATATGTCTGGTCTCGGTCCTGAGTAGCAAGCCCGAACACTACTGTTGTTATAATATGCTGCATGAAACAGCACATCCCTAACACCCGATGATGCGTACCACTGTGGAGACTCCGGGTCGTGGTTGGCGCACCGCCACCAGTCGTAGATATAGTACATGTATGTCGGTTCCATCCCGATAATCGTGTCCCCCACAGGACGCTGCGCCCGCACATGTTGCATCCCCACCAATAGAGCCACCATCGCTGCTGTAACCATCACTATCTTTTTCATAACTACAATTTTAATTACAAATCAAACTGTTGATTTCCTGATGTATTTCAGAGTCCATATTTGGAATAAAGTTCAAAGCAATCCAACCCACCACATTTGACAAGCAATGATATTCCTTGTGCACCTCAACACCGTTTTTCATAACGCTATAGTTAATATAGTTAGCACAATTATATGCATTTGAGAGGATGGCATCTTGCCAAAAAAAGTAATTATGGTATGATGACCTGTCGAAACCACTTGCCGTATATCTAGAACTCCCGTCAAGACATATATCACAGAGCAACCCATTGGGGTAGGCTTGTTGATAGGTAGTCTGCGCCCATGATGGGGCAGCCCCAGAAGAGTAGTCCATTGTCATAATTCCATCTTCGTCCATCCCAGGTGACACCTCATTGCGAAACAATGTGATATAGTGCTTTGTCAACGGGTCGTATGCCAACTTTCTTATCTGACTTACTACTAACGGAAGCGTAACCCGGCTATCAGTAATCATTTGTATGGGGTTGTTGACCAACAACGGATCCAAGTCAAATTCTCTTAGAACTAATAAAAAGTTGTTATCTATTGAGTAGGTACATCCTGTCATTGGATCTGGCTGAATTGAAAATCCACATCTATAATTGCATACAGCTATTGTATTTTTCTCCTTACATGTAATGCCAATGTCCAGATATGGGTCATACGCAATAGGAAGAATGCCTAACCCCGTAACAACGGATTGAAAAAAATATGTGGGGTGCGTCGGCATGGGGAACATATTGTCTTTGGGGAAAGGTTCGAGAGTAACCCCAATACCTGTCCCGCATACATTATATTCTTTAGTCACATACACGACAAAGTCGTTGGTCACAGTTAGCTTAGGCATATTTACCCCTCCGTTCAAGTCGGCAACTCTATACAGCATATTATTGGGGGATGTACCCATGGCCTCAAACGCCTTATAACCAGATGGGACACCTGATGCAATATGTTGACCTACCCCTGCGATATGGATTCTCCCTGTCCTGTCATAATAGACTTCGATGTTGTCCAACCACTCAATGCCATACAGGCTTAATGTCTCGTCGATGTGTGCACGGCCTGAAGTTCCCGTGCTGAAGAAGACATCATGAACATCAAACCAGCCAAGAAAGCCCGACCCCGAAGCGTTGTAACCACAGAAAAACACATAGTCATCAAGTATCTCGAAATCTTGTACAAAATATCCGCTGGCGACATGTGCATCAATCATGCTACTATATATGTCCGTTGTAGCAAAATTGTTCGCGGTTCCAGCTCCACTCCAGGAATATGTAATGTAACGTCCACTACTATTGTGATACCTAATCATGTTTTGCCATCCGTCTATACCATTTTTATACAGATACCCCGTCTGCCCATACGACATACTGCACAGCAGACAGAAACATGCAAAAAACAATGTTTGTGCTACTCTTTTTTTCATATTGACCAAACTTTTAAATGTGTAAATACTTATTTTTAAAACATTTATTAATACCCATGCCAATAGTTACGAATACAAATATATACTTTTTTTTTAATACAACAAACATTTTTTCCATTTTCCTCAACCCGCGTGCAAAGGTACGCACAATTTTTCGCTCCCATACCGCATCCTACCGCTTCTTACGGATTCCTACTGATTTGTACCGATTTTTACCGATTGGGAGGCCCTTCAAGGCTGCTAGAGCAAAGAACGACCTATGAACGATTTTTTGAAAGTCGGCGGATGTCGGGAGGCAGGCGGGGGTGGAAATGGGGTAACCCAGCAGGACGTTACAGGGCTAATCGACTTTTGGATTTACGGACTCGCACATTCACTCGCTCTCGTGATCAAGGTGGGCGGTGTGGTAGCGCACGAGACCCATCATGGGGTCGGGCATGAGGGTGCCGAGCGTAACGCAATGCCGCTGGGCCGCACGTTGGATGGCGGAGAGGAACGAGTTGACAATGCCCCCGGTGAGGCTGAGGGGCAGAAGGCGGTGACAACCGAAATAGCCCAGCTGCTCGAAATAGACATCGAAACAATCGTCGAGCAGGGCGGCAACGTATTCGTCGTCTTGATGTTGAGCAGCAAAGGAGGCAAAGGAGGCTAGAAATCGATTGGGGCGGGGATGAGAGTAGAGCTGGGAGACCAATTGGTTGGGAGCAATATGGTAATCATCATAGAACATGGCACTTATATGCGACGGCATGCGTTCTTCGATATAATCCTTTAGCAGACGTTTGCCAATGTGGTTGCCCGACCCCTCGTCGCCCAAGAGGTATCCTACGGAAATACGCTGTCGGGCAATAGTTTCGCCGTCGTAATAGCAGAGGTTGCTGCCTGTGCCGAGTATTCCCACCATACCCTCGCCCGTGCCGCACAAGGCCCGACAGGCCCCCAAGAGGTCGCCCTGGCAATGGCAACTTGCTTGTTTGAACACCACTGAAAGCCTGGCAACAAGCGTTTTCTGCATTTCAAGAGTGCCACAGCCTGCGCCATAGAAGAAGACTTGGTCGGGGTTGCCAAGGGTTTCCTGCACATGGCGGAAGACATTGATTGTTGGCTGTTCACCCACAAGACGGGGGTTGAGCCCTTCGGAATATAATTCGTGAACGTCATCGCCGTCCACGCTGCACCAATGAGTCTTGGTGCTGCCACTATCGGCAAGAAGTATCATATTATACCGATAATGTCGTTGATGTCTTGAATGTTGTGACGTTGACAATAGTCTTCCAAACCCTCCACAATCTTTATTGTGACAGTGGGGTCGACAAAGTTGGCAGTGCCCACCTCAACGGCCTTGGCACCAGCCATTAGAAACTCAAGTGCATCGGCTGCGGAAGCTATTCCACCCAAACCCACCACGGGAATCTGCACGGCGTGCGCCACCTGCCACACCATACGCACTGCCACAGGCTTGACACAGGGACCGCTAAGGCCTCCGGTGATGGTACTGAGATAGGGGCGTTGGCGCTCCACGTCGATTGCCATGCCCAGCAGGGTGTTGATGAGCGACACACTGTCGGCACCTGCCTGCTCGACCGCCTTGGCAATGTCGACCACGCTGGTGACGTTGGGAGTAAGCTTTACTATCAGCGTCTTATGGTATACTTCGCGCACGGCACGCACCACCTGTGCCGCCATGTCGGGGTTGGTGCCGAAGCCCATGCCACCCTTTTTAACGTTGGGACAGCTGATATTCAGCTCGATACCAGGGATGTTGTCAAACTCATCAATCATCTCAGCCACGTGGCAGTACTCCTCGATAGAGGAGCCGCTGACATTGACAAATATCTTGGTATCAATATCCTTGATGCGAGGATAGACCTCGCGGCAGAAGGTTTCCACGCCCACATTCTGCAGTCCCACGGCATTGAGCATACCCGACGGGGTTTCCGCCATGCGGGGATAGGGGTTGCCCTGACGGCGCTCGCCAGTAGTGCCTTTGACGATGATACCGCCCAAACGGGAGAGGTCGATAAAGTCGGCGAACTCCTCGCCATAGCCGAAGGTGCCAGAGGCGGTCATCACGGGATTCTTCAGCGTGATATTGTGAATTTTAGTAGACAAATTAACCATACTAACTATGTTTTGCTTTATTTCCTTTTTGACGTTTCTTCAATTCTTTGTTACACTTTTCAAGCAGCTCTTCCATACTCCTACCACTCATGTCTTCCAAGATAAAATATATGGCACCCGAAAAATCATAGTTTACTCGTGCCAAGAAGCGTCGGAACACTGTGGGCATCTCCTTAATCTCCTTCTCAGTGTCGCGGGTAAAAACCTTTATTTGATTCTGATACCGGGTTTTCCAGGTGCCAAAGCCCTCAATCCTGCTCCATGGGATAGGGGTCTTTTTACCAAAAACGCCGATAATGACAAGATTCTCGTCGGTGAACAAGACTGACTGCGAACCGATGACCACTCGGGCAAAATTCATAAAGAATATTAGCAACCCTAAGGTAAAAAAGGCGAAGCAAGCCCACGCTTTCCATGTATTATCTTCTACTGCCATCCCAATGGAAACAGCCCAAAAAAGCAGGAAGGCAAGCGTCGCCAAGCCCCATTTCAGTTTGTTCTTGAGGTTCATAACCTACTTGTTTTCAAGGAAACCGGCCAGTTTGGTCACATCGAACACGGGACCCTCTTTGCAGACGCATTTGTGACCATCGACAGTGTCAGTGACACAGCAGAGGCAGGCACCGATGCCACATGCCATCATATTCTCGAGCGACACCTCGCAGGGGATACCCTTCTCCACGGCATAGCGACCCACCGCCTTCATCATGGGGGTAGGGCCACAGGTGCAGATGTGGTCGTAAGGAACCGAGAATAAGGGATGCTGGGTGACTAAGCCTTTCTCGCCCAGACTGCCGTCCTCGGTAGAATAGAGCACCTGGCCGTAGGGCTCAAAGGCTCCGCGCACGGGTATCAGCTCCTTGGTACGCCCACCCAAGAGGATAGTAGGACGCACGCCACGGCCATTATAACACTTGGCAAGATACAGCAAGGGGGCAATGCCGGCACCGCCACCAACCAGCAAGGGGGCAGCCCCCTGCACAGAGAAGCCATGCCCGAGGGGATAGACAAGGTTGAGCGTGTCGCCCTCATTAAGAGTGGCCAGCTGGCGTGTGCCGTTGCCCACAATTTGGACGAGCAGCGTGAGCGTGTTGGCAGTGTAGTCGACATCGTGAATGGAAATAGGACGACGCAACATCACCTCGCGACAGCCCTTGACTTCCACCTCTACAAATTGGCCAGCCTGTATGGAGGGCAGTTGGCCGGGATGGTGGAGGATGAGGGAGAAATAATGACTGCCCAGCTGCTGCCGGCGCAGAATTGTAAAATCGGTTATATGCTTCATGTATCCTTTGGCATTTAGTGTATAGCATTTACCATAGGGTGGCGGATGCAGACATTTCAAATTACAAAATGCAAAAATACAAAAAAAAATTGTACTTTTGCATTTTCGTTCACAAAAAAACAAGTCTAACATATCAGCAATGCAACTGCCCTCATCCACATTATCTCAAGCCGTAGAAGCCCTTTCCACCCTTCCGGGCGTTGGCAAACGCTCGGCCCTGCGCTTTGCGTTGCACCTGCTCAAGCAGCCTGCCAACGAGGTTCTACAGCTGTCGGAATCAATACGCAAACTTGCCACAGACATCCACTACTGCCACATCTGCCACTCCATTAGCGACGAGGACACATGCCCCATCTGCGCCAGTCCTAAGAGGGTGCAGAGCATTATATGTGTGGTGGAGAACATACAGGATGTGATGGCGATAGAGAACACACAGCAGTATCGCGGACTGTACCATGTGCTTGGCGGTGTGATATCGCCGATTGACGGCATAGGCATCCGCGACCTGAATATAGAGTCGCTCCTGAAACGGGTGCAACAAGGCTACCCCTCGCCAGTGGAAGAGGTTATCCTTGCCCTGCCGACCACCATGGAGGGCGACACCACCAACTTTTATCTCAACAGGCAATTGCAGCCTATGGGGGTGAAAGTGACCACCATAGCACGCGGCATTGCCATTGGCGACAACTTGGAATATGCCGATGAGATAACCCTGGGGCGCTCAATAGTGCATCGGGTGCCATTTGCAGAATAGGACCCCTTTAAGATAGGTCCTAAAAGTAATCGTGTGCCACTTTTTTTTCAAAAGTGGCACCCTTTTTTTTTGCATTTTTCGGTATAATAATAGCAGAACGACTACGACATGCATCACCAATCATCCACCTTGCCCTTCTACAGAACGTTGCCGCATCTCGGCAAGCGGACTAGCCTTTCGATAAGTTCGTCATGCCTTCGTCGTGCCTTCGCTTCCGGGGACGAAGGGAAGAGGGAGCCAAGGCGGAGGGAAGTAAGAAATCGGGGGCGGCAGCCAACTATCATTTTCAATTATCGAGGGGAGGGGTGTTTAACTGCGGACTAATGAATGTCTTTTTTAGAACAATTGCAGTGCCGACACTACTCGGACTAGAGTTATATATTGTTGGATACATGATATTTAATCCTTGGAGGTTACCAATTTAAAAAAAAAATGTATTTTTGCAGTTTGATTATAAAAGCTAAAACACCATGAAAAAACGCTTATCTTATTTGTTACATGTTTTTTATGGACACACTAGTCCAGTAGGTGAATAGATAGTACTAATGATACAATAGATAATAAATATGAAGAGACTGTCTAATCTTATCCTAACGCTTGTGATGATGATATGCTCAACAGCATGTGGTCAGAACGTGAGCAGTAAGGGCGATGTAGTATCACCGAGAGCCGCCGCCACAGAGAGCGACCAACTGCTGCAAGACATCGGCGAGATGCTCCTTGTGGGCTTCCGCGGCACTACGGTTGGTGATAACGACCATATTGTGCGCGACATAACGGAATACCATGTGGGCAACATCATCCTATTTGAATATGACGCACCGACGGGCACACGCCACCGCAACATCTCATCAGCCACACAAGTGAAAGCGCTCTGCCACGACCTTCAGAAATATGCCAAGGGGCATTTGCTGATAGGCATTGACCAAGAGGGCGGCAAAGTCACCCGCCTGCGCACCCAGGACGGATTTCCCAAAACCCTAAGCGCACAGGCCTCGGCCGAGGCTGGAGAAAAGAGCGTGGTGGAGAATGCCCTTGTGGTGGCCCAAGAACTAAAGGAGGCCGGCATCAACCTCAACTTCGCACCATGCGTGGATGTGAACGTCAACCCCTCATGCCCTGTCATCGGCAAGATGGGGCGTAGCTTCTCGAGCGACCCTGACATCGTGAGCCGCTATGCACGCCACTGGATTGAGGTGCAGCAAAAGGCCGGAATCATATCGTGCATTAAACATTTTCCGGGCCATGGCAGCGCTTCGGGCGACACACACGCTGGCTTGGTAGATGTGACCAAGACTTGGCAGGAGATAGAGCTAAAACCCTATCGTGAACTGATTGAAAGTGGCAGTGTGGAGATGGTGATGGTAGCCCATGTCATCAACAGGCAGATGGGCGATGAGCTGCCAGCCTCGCTCTCGCCGTCAGTGGTTCGCGGAAAGTTACGCAACGAACTTGGTTTCAAAGGAGTGGTGGTAACCGACGACCTGGCCATGGGAGCTATCACCAAGCAGTATGGAATGGAGGAGGCTATCAGGATGGCCATTGCCGCGGGGTGCGACATGCTGTGTCTATCGAATAATGGTAGTGGCAGTTACGACCCTGAGCTGGTGCCTCGTGCCGTCAATGCTATCCAACAGATGGTGGCAAATGGCGAGATTTCGGCAGAAGACATCCATGCTGCTGCCGAGCGTATCCGCGCCCTCAAGAAAGCCCACTCTATCAAATAATATATCACCCATTGAATGGAAGAGAAAAACATTATAGAAATAAAGAACAAACGAGCAGAGTACGAATACTTTCTGCTAGACGACTATACCGCCGGCATTGTGCTGACGGGCACAGAGATTAAGTCAATCCGCGACGGCAAGGCCAACCTCACCGACGCTTATTGTGTATTTATCGGTAACGAACTATTTGTACGGCAGATGCATATATCAGAATACCGCTTTGGCTCGTATCTGAACCATGCCGCCAAACGCGACCGCAAATTGCTGCTCAACAAGCGAGAACTGCACAAACTGCAAAACAAGATAAAGGAACGCGGATTCACCATCATTCCTGTCAAGCTCTTTGTCAATCCACAAGGAAGAGCCAAGCTGCTAATCTCACTGGCCAAGGGCAAGAAGTTCTACGACAAGCGTGAAAGCATCAAGGAGAAAGATACACGTCGCGACATGGAGCGTATTCTTAGGCGATAATAATAAACCTATATTCTCTACATCAGTGAAAGTCTTTAAATTCGGCGGGGCATCCGTCAACAGCGCAACAGCTGTGCGCAACATGGCTGAAATAGTGAGGCAATACACAAAGGAGCCGCTAGTGGTGGTGGTATCGGCCATGGGTAAGACCACCAATATGCTCGAACAGCTAGTGCCAGGCGTACGGCCACCCGAGGAACATAACAGCCTGATAAAGGAAGTTACCGACTACCATCTGCAAATCATACGGGAACTATTTGCTGAAGCAGACCATATTGTTTACAAGGACTTTGACCAACTTATTGACCAACTTAGAGAACAGGTTGCCCAACCGCCGACGCACTATAGCTACGACTATGACCAGACAGTTTGCTACGGTGAACTGATTTCTACTACCATTATCAGCCACTATCTAAACAGCATCGGGCTGATTAACAAATGGGTTGACATACGCAGTGTGGTGCGGACCGACAATAACTACCGTGAGGGCATTGTCGACTTTGAAACAACAAAAAGGGCAAGTAGCGCGTTTGATACAGCTGATTCTATGCTGTTTGTGACGCAAGGATTCATTGCAGGGACTGCCGACGGCCATACCACAACCCTTGGGCGAGAAGGAAGCGACTACAGTGCAGCCATACTCTCCTATTGCCTTGATGCTGAGAGCATGACTATTTGGAAAGATGTACCAGGATTCCTTAATGCAGACCCTAAGTATTTTGCTGACACCGTCAAAATAGAACAAATACCATACAATGAGGCACTAGAGCTTGCATACTATGGTGCCAGCGTTATCCACCCCAAAACTATCAAACCTATTCAGAACAAGAATATTTCATTATACATCAAATCGTTTCTTTCCCCTAATGCCAAGGGATCGGTTATTGGCCCCTTTGCTACAATAAAACCCCTTACACCGCTTTACATTTTTAAGAACAATCAGACCCTACTATCGGTACTGCCCAAAGACTTCAGCTTTATCGCCGAGGACAACCTACGGGTCATCTTTGCCACCCTTGCCGAACTGAATATTCGGGTGAACCTAATGCAGAATTCTGCCCTCAGCTTTTCACTTTGCATCGATGATAACAAACTACTTCTCAACCAATTAATCGAACGGCTGTCTTGCCAGTTTCATCTACGTTACAACCGTGGTTTACAGCTTATCACCATCCGATACTATACCCAACAGATAATAGATACCATTGTTGCACAACGTCCAATCCTGCTTCAGCAACGTTCACGTACCACCACACAACTCTTAGTACAACCATGACGAACACCCAAACCATCCTCCCCTCTCGCACATCATCGCTCAGCAGACTCAGCCGCACACTATCGGGCAAAACCTACAGCAATGCGAGATATTATATACTTGTAGACGAGAACACATATAACCACTGCCTGCCCCAACTGGTATCGCAAGTGGCACAGCTGCAGGAGGCCGAGTTTATGGAAGTACCCATTGGCGAAGAATGCAAGGACATAGCCATCGCCACCCAGCTATGGCAAACACTGATGGAGAGTGGTGCCGACCGCAACAGCATATTGGTCAACCTAGGGGGGGGATGTGTGAGCGACCTAGGGGGCTTTGTGGCATCCAGCTACTTACGCGGAATTAGATACATCAACATACCTACCACACTCATCGGCATGGTGGATGCAGCCATAGGGGGTAAGAGTGCCCTCAATCTGAACGGCTGCAAGAACCAGGTCGGGTTCTTCAACGCGCCCAACATCGTCTGCCTACACCCAGAATTCCTCAACACACTACCCGACGAAGAACTCTTCAACGGAGTGTTTGAGATGCTCAAAACCTTTATGATTGGCGACCCTGGACAGTACCACCGCCTTTGTGATATGCTGCTCAAGGGGACATTTGAAATAGAAGCAGAGATGATATCAACGTGCGCAAGTATTAAGGCTGCTGTGGTAAAGGAAGACCCCACAGACAAAGGTATCCGCCACATCCTTAACCTAGGACACACATTTGGCCATGCTATCGAAGCCTACAGCCAACAGAGTGCAAAATCATTCTCGCACGGCACCTCAGTGGGGATAGGGATGCTTTGTGCACTCTATCTGTCCGTCCATAAACTCGGGCTGCCACAAGAACAGCTTGACCTATACCGGAAAGTGGTGCTACAACTCATAGAACCACCACACTACACCCTCAAGGACACCGAAGAAATCCTCACCTACATGCGCCACGACAAGAAGAATGCCCAAAGCGAAATACGCTGTGTGCTACTGCAGGAGCTCGGAGCGCCCGTCATCGATATATCTGTTGATGAAAACGAAATTCGTGATGCCCTACTAAAGATTTCCAAGTCATGAAACGCCTCTCTCACCTCTTCATCGCCCTATGCCTGCTTGCAACAGTATCATGCCGCACATACCAACTATCTCCACTGCCACCAACTAGTCCATTCTTTGGCCTGTGCGACTTCGAGACAGGCAACCTTATCTTCATCTACGACACCGCAGGCATGGGCAGTGCCATACAATCTGCTACAGCATGGGACACACTACGTCCCGCATACACTCATGTGGCCATAACCGAATGTACTGATAGCGGGGTATTTGTTATTGATGCCACACCAGCCTCGGGCGTGGCACGAAGGCCATTGAACGATTTCATTCTATCGGTATATGACACCAACTCAGCCTACAGCTTTGTAGGCATGGCAGACTATTATTATGTCGCTGTTCCATACGATACCGCCTTCTTGATAGAACGGATGCACAGCCTCATCGGACAGCCCTACGACCCCTACTTCCTGCCCAACAATGGGCGGCTCTACTGCAGCGAACTGGTGCAAGAATGCTTCATTGACCAAAAGGGCCACCACCTCTTCCCCTCCAAACCCATGAACTTCTACGCCTCTGACGGCACCCTACCTGCCTACTGGCAGCATCATTTCGACAGCCTCGGCACAAGCGTCCCACAAGACATGCCCGGCACCAACCCAACAGACATGTCGCACTCACCCATATTGCATTCTTTCAGAATAGAATAAGCAGCAAATTGGTATTATTTCTGAGAGTCTATTCGTTCTAATACGGGCGATTGCATACCCAAAACTCGGAGACCAGACTATTCTCTTGGAACCCATCGTTATAGGTCAGCGTAAAATAATGCTGTCCTATATGCATGAAATTAATCTGGAACTTTTTACTCCATGGGAAAGTGTCGATAGAATCAACAACGACACCGTCGATAGCGAGGGTCACAGGATTCTGCACATCATCAGTCGTACTGATTGACACTTTTGCATTTATTGAAAAAGAATAATCTATTTCTAACGAGACCGGGCCCACCTTGGCGGAGTAATCCTCGTTGCTAAAGAAAGAACATCTTGTGGGTTTAGTTTTTTGGCAAGACGAAATACCCAGCAAAAGCAATAGTGAGGTTACTATAAAAAAAATTCTTTTCATTGTAATATTATAATTTAGAGTCCAAATTGATAACCTATTGTAACACTACCCCATGTGTTACTAAATCCAGCAAAGGGCTGGGTTCCATCGGGAGCCGTATAATCTGGATTAAAGAACGTGAATGTGTCCCATGCATAGCGAAGAAACAAACTAGCACTTAGTGTTTTAGAATCGAATTTCGCATATCCTACTCCAAGTGTATATCTTATACCGCTATTGGTGGCTTCAACATCATATAAACCATAGGCATTCTTATACTTAATATTATGAACGTCGGAAAGCATACCCTCTAAAACAATGTTCCAATTATGCATTGCCCCGAACCTATTGCCCAATAACTTCCAACGGACACCCACAGAAGGTATAATCGAGGATACCCGATGAACGCCTGTCAGAGGAATATCAAAATCCATTATATTTATTCCTCTTCTCTCTAAATCCATTGAAACAAAAAGGCTCATCGGTAATATGCGCTTAATATCCAACGACAATTCATAACCAATAGATTGCACATGAGGGGATACCCAATCATTGTCAAAAGGATTTCTCCATTGAAATGGTTGTGCATAGTTTAAGTCAACTGGATTGCCATAGTAACCAAACTCTTTCAGTTTGGGGTTCGCATTCCAATAAAAAGATTGGTTTGCTCCAAACTGATAAGAAGGATAAATAAGCGTCCACCATTGATAGCCCCCATCGTTTGTATTTTCTTTCTGCACCTCGTCTACCACTTTCCAGTATGCTTTATTTATCCACGTATACAAAATCCTAGTCCCGATACTCTCAAACGTTACGGTGCCTTCACCTTGATACTTCAGTCGTCCATTCGGGACGGCAAATTTAAAAGATGACTGTGCCGACACTAACGGGATGGTCACCGCTAATATTAATATTGTTACAAATGCTTTTTTCATTGCGAATCTTATTACAATCTACTTAACCATTATAAATATCTGGATTTTTGCCACTTGAATAATAATCCAAAACTTTCAGTCCCTTATAGGAGAGCATAAACAGACTTTCTGCCTTAGCCAAACGTTCCTTTCTAGAATGTTGTTTCTTGCCGTATTTACCATGAAGATACATTACGGCAAGATTGTATGATGCCTCTTCTTGCTTGGGTTCTTTCTTTAGAATACTTTCATATATCCTCCCCGCCTCCTCATATTTCCTTTGATTATATAGCATATTGGCACGAGCCAATAATTGGTCAATAGACAAGTCTGAAATCGTATGGGATGAAGATTCGTTATATACGCACGGAAAAGTCATTGTAGATAGCTTGACTGACAAAGTATCCCACATGATCCTGTTCTTCCCGGCAACGGTGAATACTTTTTTTATAATTGCTCTAGCAAATTTTGGCTCTTTGTCTTCTTTTAGCACCTCTAGATTCTTCGCATAATCGATTGATTTAAGTTCATAGTCAAACTTTTGTATTATTCCCTTCTCACAAAATTCTTGAAATTTTGAAAAATACTTATACGGTGTAAATTTTTGAATCAATGGATTATCCCATATCCCCAACCATTGAAAATCATTTGCCCACACCCACGCTTGGGCAAATCCACTACCATTACTACTAATACCAAAGAAATGATTTAGATTACTCTCATTACAAATGTACACAGCTTGATCGCTAGTTGGGTCTAAACTAATTTTTTTGAGATTGTCGTAATAATCTACCACTTTCGCTCTCGCCTGACTCAACATATCCGCTTGTGCAACCCCAATAATACTGAGTAAGAAAAATAATAAAGATATCTTTTTAATCATATTCAGGAAATGTTTATTAATGATTTCTTCCTAAAAATGAGCCAATAACTGACTGCCGATCGGCAGGTGTTACTTCCACGACATCGGAAATCAGCCAACCAGAATTAGTATCAATCCTATTCTTTAAAGTTACTATAAAGAGATAGTTCGGAACAGAGAAAAAATAATATCTATGATACTCACAATATTTATATTGAAGTACGTTTTTCTCCACCAATGCCTGCAAATATGACAACTGGTCAGGACGATAGTCGTGTTTGCAGTAGGCACTCATATGAGGAAACGCTTTCTTCAATTCTGCAAAATGAAATTCATGTTGCACTGGACTGATATAACCTTCCTCTTGTGGAGGGAGTAGACCGGCCTCGTCCAAACCATTCGCACCGACTATCGACCACTTATAATAATCCTCTCTTATTTTCTCATACTGCAACACAACATTCAAGCCCACATCCTTGCCTTTATAAACAAATATGCAACGAGCCTCGGCATAGCAATTGGAATCATACATGTCAATCTGATGATTGTTAAAAACCACAGCCGACACAAATTCATCAACAGTTGTATTCTTCTCTCGATTTGCATTTGGATAAAAAACCGTATCAAACAATGCACTGACGTATGTCTTACGGGTTTGGGGTGCCGAACTCTTCTTTATAAAGTCCGGCACCTCTGTACCGTTAAACCGATTAACAAACTCGTCCAAACTCTTAACCCTACAGTCTTGCAACTGGTTTAATGGATTTGTGAATCCAGGGCTTTGGGCTCTATGCTGTGCAGGCAACAACAATAAAGCGACAACACATATGTGAATCCTCTTTACCATATCTGTTCTGCTTCTACATCACCAAGTTTAATTTCCCAAAATGTCAAAATAGACCCGTCTGGTAGTTCTTGTTCCAATTTATCAATATAGATTGTAACTCGTTTCGCTGTAGTATCATAATAAGTCACCTTCCCTTCCGAATTATACCTAACAAACCCTTGCAAAATATGGGCAACTGCAACATACCTACCATCACTTACCTTGTTGAAAGAATCAACCCGCACCGCATCAGACTGCGTTATGTCTATCCGACTATATTGAGATTGTCTAATCAGCGAACTCAGATAGTTCTTCATAGCAATATGTCTTCGCTGACCACTATATTTGGATGTAATTATACCCATTGTTACAGCTGGCTGTAGCTTGTCAACAAAACCATTTGCAGTCGGCTCCTTTATCCAATACTTTTCTCCTTTACCAATGAATAAGTTTAACGTTGACACCATTCTAGACTGTTTGGCAGACAAAGAATTACCATTTCTGCCAGCCAGTATTTGTAGGTCTGACTGAAAATCGTCTAACTTTTCAACTACCCTTAATTTCAATTCTTCTTTGTCAGAGTCCGACAAATCATGCTGTGCATTTGCACCAAACGATAATAGGACAAAAAACACAAATAAAACTCGTGTAATCTTTTTCATGATTATTAACTATTTGTTTCTAATTTCTCTTACTGTCATGGAATTAATCTTACCGCTGCTGTCGCGCGACACCTTTAGGACGATAACCTCTCGAATAAAGGTCGACAGCGCGATTCGGTCAAGGTATTGCTTAGCATCCTCAACATCCACGACCGTTGTGCCATTACGCCCCATTGTGACTACCTTGGCCTTTGCAGCAAACTTCGTTCTCAATAGGTCTGAAGCAATCGACAGCCGATAGTCGCTCGACAAGTTGTGGTTCATCAACGGTTTCAACGCTTCGCCCACCTGACCATCTGTAGAAATTACATGAGTAACATTATTCGCATTCGTACTGACACTGTTCCCCACAGACTGCCCTGGAAGCGTGTAATAGGGTTCCTGCTTACCTACCAAATCACTCTTTATGTTGGAAAAGATAGACTCCCACGAAGCCTTTTTCTTCCCTATACCTGCAAGATGTAAGTTTTCATAAAAGACATAGGAGAAGAAACCTCCCACCAAAACATTGCAACCCGATGTTTGCCCTATCATACTACTAGTTGCAACAATGGTACCAGATTGTTCTAAAAACAATTTTCGATAGTTGACAGCATACGACTCCTCGTATTTACTGATACCTTTCGCTGAAGCCAGCAGACTCTTGCTTGATACCATTTCCGACTCTGAATTACAACAATCAGTCAGAACAAGTGTCAGATGGGCATTCTTCTTCTCTAACATCTCTACGACCGTGTGTACTGCCACGAACTTTGCCTCATCATAAGCCCCATACTTCAGGCACATCTGAGGAAAAGGGCTCTCATCCTTTGGGTTACGAACGCCGTGTCCTGAATAATAAAAGATAATTATATCATTCGACGAACAGCGCATGTTTTTTATCGTATTGAGAAGATTCTCTCTCGAGCAATCCTCTCCTGCGTAGGTGTAGAACTCAACATTATAGTCAATATACGTTGCAATCTCAGCAACCTCATTGTTGAACCGATTGTAGTCAACCTCACATGACTTCCCAATATTCCGATCTATTGTGTTGGCAAAGTTAATGGCATGCAACGTCTGTCCGTTCAACGAAGAGGCAGTAACAAATAATGGTGCTAAAAGCAATAAAAACTTCCTTCTCATAACATTCATTCATTAGGGTTAAAATACATTTTGCAAAATTTCTCAACCACTTCTTTGTTAGCAAAATTGAAGTGAGCAAACTCCTTGCCGTCGTACATCACCGTCCATGTATAATCTTGGAGCGAGATGATAACATGAACCACAGCATTTTTCTTCACAAACTCAAACTCATACCTCGGCATGTATGGGCTTTTTACTTTCACGGAATCATCTTTATAGCAATCCTTATCAAAAACAAGGACAAATTGCAAAATACCTATCTCTTTATTCGACAGATTTGCCAATAACGAGTCTCTCACATAGTGAGGTTCCACCTCAACATCCTCTTTCGCAACTTCCGACTTGCCCTTCAATAAATAGCAGTTGACCTTTGAGGGCGACAACAAAATGTCTGTTACGGTACGCCCCAAAGTAACGTACACGATTGAATCAACTATAGGGAATCTCGGTTCTTTGGTTTTCCCATTAACACATGCGGCTTCACACATAAGGCATGGTACTAATAAACAAATTAAAATAAATGTTTTTGCTTTCATAAATCTAACACATTTTTGCCAGCAAGTTCTCTTATTGTTGGCAGTCATAATAGTTAAACATCTGGCATGAGAACCTCGACTTCATAAAAAAGTCATGCCATATTTCATTCATTAACAGTTACTATCATGCACATACCATAGGCAGACAATCCTTCCCCCTGACTCTAGGAGACCATTAAAAGTTATAAGGAAGCGGAGCCATCCATTTCACCCGTCTTCTTCGATGTAGGGTCTGGACTCCCTGAAAATTTAAAAAACAAAGGTCAATGAACTGCTCCACTATGGAAGTATTCATTGACTAAATGGATACAAACCAACGGAAGCCTTCATGCCTTTATCCTAAAATTTTCATTGCGAATTGTCCAGATTCACATCGAATAGGATAAAGTGAGAACGCACTTCTCTATCAAACCACACCTTTCGGTTTGACGGTGCAAAAATAAGATATTTTTCGAAAATAATGACTTTTTTCGTCATTTATTTTACAATTCATTCATTTATAGTAAAATAAATTTCATTATTCCCAAGCCAGATCATCCCTGGAACCTGAAATACAGATTTCGTATTCCAAAAAAAGGCCATGAACTGTACGCTGTGTCGTAAAATATGTGTACCTTTGCAAAAAATATCGCCATGAAACTAGAGTTGCTCTCACCCGCCAAAAATCTTGAGCAAGGTCGCGAAGCCATCAAGCATGGAGCCGATGCAGTTTATATAGGTGCACCCGCCTTCGGGGCTCGCACCGCAGCAGGCAACAGCATTGCCGACATTGAGGCTCTGGCACGCTATGCACACCTTTACCACGCCAAAGTCTTTGCCACTGTCAACACCCTGCTTTTTGACGACGAAATAGAAGATGCCGTGAAAATGCTGCACCAACTCTACAATGCCGGTGTAGATGCTGCCATTATACAAGATCTTGGGCTTTTGGAGTGCGACCTACCTCCTATTGAACTGCATGCCAGCACTCAGACTCACAATGCCTCAATCGAACGAATTCAATTTCTCGAACAGGTGGGCTTTAGCCGTATTATTCTTGCCCGCGAGACCTCGTTGCAACAAATGGCCAAGATACGTCAACACACTCACGCCGAGCTTGAAGCCTTCGTACAAGGGGCATTATGTGTATCATACAGCGGCCAATGCTACCTAAGCCAGTACATCAACGACCGTAGCGGCAACCGCGGATGCTGCTCACAGCCCTGCCGCTCGGCATACAATCTCTACAACGAAAAGGGTACATTGCTGCGCCAAGACAAACACCTGCTGTCACTAAAGGACTTCTCGGCCGCCAAATACCTACGCCAGATGGTCGAGGCAGGCATCACCTCATTCAAGATAGAGGGACGACTGAAAGGACTTGACTACGTGAAAAACGTAACAGCATACTATCGACAACTACTTGACCAACTTATAGAAGGAAGCAACCACACTCCCTCTTCTTCAGGTCGATGCAAGTTTTATTTCGTCCCCGACTTGGAGAAAACATTCAACAGAGGATTTACAGACTATTTCTTAGTCAACCGCCAACCCATGGCGACCCTTAGCACACAGAAATCCATTGGCAAACGCTTAGGCAAAGTGACGCGACTAGACCGCAAAAGCATTACCCTCGACAGCCATGAGGTCCTTACCCCCGGCGATGGTCTATGCTTTATCAACAGCCAAGGCCAGTGGGAAGGATTCTTGGTAAACCGGGTGGACAGCAATACCATCTATCCCAATCGTATGCCAAACACAATCACCGTTGGAACAATCCTTTGGCGTAACAATGACCATGCTTTTGAACACCTGCTGCAAGGCGATAGTGCCACACGTAAGATAGACTTGTTGATGAAGCTGTCCGAGACTGTGAACGGAATCCAACTACAAATGGTCGATAGTGATGGATGCCAAAGTTCTGTTGCAGTTGCATGTGCAAAAGAACTATCCCTCAATCCAACAAAGGCCACAGAACAAACCAAGCGGCAACTAGAAAAATTGGGCGATAGCGTATTCAATGCCATCAAGATAGATATTGATTTTGCCCAACCCCTCTTCCTACCCGCATCCACCATTAACCAAATCCGCCGCCAAGCTGTGGCACAACTAGAGGAAACACGCATAGAACAACATTTGGCCAACCGTGGCAAAAGCCCCACCCAAACAGAGCGTAAGGCGAACACTACGACCTATTATGACAAAACGGTGGATTATCGAGCCAATATCATCAACGAACACTGCCGACAATTCTACCTCCGGCATGGTGCCGAGATAAAAGAATATGGCCTAGAGAAGACTCATGACTATAAAGACAAAGCACTGATGACCGCCCGCTACTGCATAAGATACGAATTGGGCTGCTGCCTCAGAATAGATTACCGGAAATGGCGTGTTCCCAATCCCGAAGCCTATAAAGGACATCTATACCTGCGCAATGGTGGCAACTGCTTCAGCCTACAGTTTGATTGTAACAATTGCCAAATGAGCGTCCTCAGCACTGATTATCCCCACATAAATAGCAATTGATAAGAATATTGTATCCAATACAAAATGAAGGCATCTGACGTTTGCCCTCAATGATAAGACACACAAACGACACAACCCAAAATCGGTCGTTAGGGTCTATGCCCGATTATAGAGGAAGAGAGGCCGAGATGGCATAAAGAGACCTGATAAAAAGAAAATTAGAGCCGACAATCGGCACAATGACCTATTTGAGTTCTCTTTTTTCTGGAAAAATAGAGCAAAAAGAAGGATTTTTCCTAAAAAAAAGATAGTACTTTTGCATCGTGAAACAGAATAATAATCAAACAAAGAAGAAAGGAGTAATAAAATGAAAATGTCTCGTTTATTTAGCATTGCCCTATTAGGTGTGGCTTTGGCTGTAACTCCAGTATATGCCCAACGTGGAGGCGGAGGCGGCCGTAGCGGAGGCGGTCACAGCGGAGGAAGTGTAGGTAGCAGCCGTGGTGGCGGAGGCTTCTCAAGCAGCAGCCGTAGCAGTGGCAGTAGTTTTTCTAGCAGCCGTAGCAGCAGCTCCAGCAGCTATTCTAGCAGCCGTAGCAGCTCCAGCAGTCCCAGCCACTATAGCAGCAGCCGTAGTAGCTCGAGCTACAGCTCACCCAGCAGCAATCGTGCAGGCTCCACGTCCTCATACTCGGGCTCAAGCTCAAGTTATCGTTCTGGATCATCCAGTAGTTCTGGAAGCCGATATGATGGCGGAGCGGCAGTATCGCGCGGCACCAGCCAACAACAGTCGCGCACAGGTAGTGTTCCCTCACAAATTCGTAGCCGCCAAAACGCCGCCATGCGCAATGGAGGGCGTAACACTGACGGTGCCCTGCGTGGCGGAGAAGGTCGTAGAGGCGACACTCCCACAGGCGGCGTAACCAATGGTAGACCTAGAGGTGTGGCTCCAACACCTGCTGGCGGTTATGCCCATCCCGGCAATCCCGGAGGTCCCATGCCTCCATCGCACCGCCCCATGCATCCAGCACCATATTTCATGCATCCACACCACCATCACATGGTGCACTGCCACCTACTGTTCTGGGATCCCATACCCCCACGCCCATACTTCTGGCCAGGATTCTGGTACTACTGCAACAATTACTGGTATGATTATCATGTGACCGATGTAGTCGTAGTAAGAGAATACGCCCGAGAGACCTACAACATGGACCTTATCACCTATGCTATGGCAGGCGACTATATGTATGCTCTCGTTAACGATCCCGACGGCCACACCTACCTCCAGATTTACGACAAGAACGATAAACTACTTGCCGAGCAACAAGTGAGCCGTAAATACTGCAAGATGCAAATCGACCCCGAAAATGGAGGATGCTGGATAATGAAGAAACGCGACAGAGACCCCTTGCTGTTCCTATACACGCCCGAAGGAAAACTTCTTATCTACGAAGCTGACAAATAATAACATCTCTTTGATTATATACTAGGTTTTGTGCTAAAGAGGGTGTCAATACGATGCCCTCTTTAATTGTTTGGTTGCTAGTCATACAACATAGTTATCCAATAACGAAAACACAAATAACAGCTCGGCTGAAAAACAAAAAAGCCGCAAGATGCAAAAGCTTCTTGCGGCTTAATAATGATAGTTATTCGGGTTATCTTACAATAACTTCGAGGACACGGTCAACATCGTCATTTGTCAACTCATGATGAATGGGCAAACAAATAACCTCATTGGCAATGCGGGTAGCATTGGGTAGGTTTTCGGTAGTGGCACTGGGCAAACCCCGATAAGTGCTAAAAGTGCTTATTAAGGGATAAAAATAACGTCGGCTCATGATGCCATTATCTCGCAAAAGATAAAAAAGTTCGTCACGCGTCATGCCATACTCTTCGGCATTGACAAAAATAGGGAAGTAGCTATAATTGTGTCTTACACCAGGCATATCATCGAAGAATCTAATACCTTTCACCGTACGCAGTGCCTCTCGATAACGCACTGCCACCTGATGGCGCGCCTCGATTGCGGCATCTACCTGACGGAGATTCAAAAGGCCATAAATGGCGCGCACCTCGTCGAGCTTACTATTGATACCTGGGGCTATCACCTCGGTCTCACTCTCAAAGCCAAAGTTTTTCAAATAGTCAATACGCTGCTTGGTGGCGGCATCGTGCATCACCATAGCACCTCCCTCCACTGTGTTATATACCTTAGTAGCATGAAAACTGAGAGTGGAAATGTCGCCATACTCCAAGATAGACCTCCCGTCAACCTCTACTCCAAAACAATGAGCAGCATCATAGATCACCTTAAGCCCATATTTGTCAGCTATCTGCTGTATACGAACTATATCGCATGGCTTGCCATAGCAATGCACAGGCATCAATGCCGTAGTACGTGGCGTTATAGCTGCTTCAATCTTGTCGGGGTCCATGCCGCAATTGGCAGGGTCGATATCAACAAAGACAGGCTTCAACCCATTCCACCATATACTATGCGTAGTAGCAACAAAACTATAAGGAGTAGTAATCACCTCTCCACTGACACGCAGTGCCTGAAGAGCAGTCAATAGAGGAAGAGTACCATTAGTGAAAAGGCTGATATATGGAACCTTAAGGTAAGCACACAAAGCCTTCTCCAGCTGCTGGTGAAACTGACCGTTATTGGTAATCCAGCGGCTCTCCCAAATCTGTTTCAGCATCTGGGTGAATTCGCCCAAGTCAGGCATCAATGGAGAGGTGACGTTCATCTTTATAGTAGAGTGAATTGATGTCTATTTACGTTTCCTCGATTTCTTATCGGAGTCACTGTCAGATCCTTCTTCGGCGTCATCGCCATCTTTGCTCATAGTCTCACCGTAGCCATAACCATAGCCGTAACCGTAGCCATAGCCGTAGCCGTAGCCATAGCCGTAACCGTAACCGTAACCGTAGTTGCGACCATATAGCGGTTGCTTGTCATATTTCACATCGTTGAGAATAATGCACATATTGGGGAAGGCACCATCTTTATACAGGCGCTCCACATCAAGCAACATACGCTTGTCGAAATGTCTTGCTCTAACCATAAAGACGGTATGGTCGGCCACATGTTTCACAATGTCGGTATCAACCACCATGCCGGCAGGCGTGCTGTCGAGAATGATATAATCATAACGGTCGCGGAGATAGTCCATCAACCTATCGAAAAGTGGTGTGCCCAGCAGTTCGGCAGGGTTGGGGGGCAGCGGTCCCGAGAAGATGGAATCGACACCGCTTGCTACCACATCGTGCTGAATAAGGCTGTCGATATCCGTCACCTTTTCAGTTAGATAGTTCACAATACCCGGCTTCTTGCGGGAATAGAACAAACGAGTAAGAGAACCCTTGCGGAGGTCGAGATCCATAATCAGAATCTTCTTATTAGTCAATCCGATACTTGCAGCCAGATTGCTAGTGGTAAACGTTTTACCAGAGCCAGGCACCAACGAGGAGAATAGCAGCACCTTTGCTTTCCCCGGTTGGCCACCTCCCAAAAATTCAATTTTCGCCCTCAAATGCCTAAAGGATTCTGCAATTCCGTCATGTTCTTTCTCCGTAATAATAATATGGCGGTCGTCGTCATCAGGAAGGGCAGGAATCTCCGACAGGAACGGCACCGTGGTAGCCGACTCGATATCGGCATAAGTTTTCACCTGAGTGTCAAACAGTTTCTTCAATAAATAATAAGCAACTGGCACCAGCAGTCCGATAATAGCACCTATAAAAGTCATGTGAGAAGTATTGGGCGAAACAGGAGTGCGATTGACCGGTGCCGGGTCGATAATCTTGGCATAACCCTCCAGCGACGGTTTGCTAATCATCAGCTCCTCACGACGTGTAAGCAACGACACATACAATTCCTCTTTGATTTTCTGATTACGCTGCAGCTCGTCAAGATGCAACTGTTGTAGTGGCGCCGTGCGGACCTTTGCTGATGCCTCGCTAGCGATATTGCGTTCGTTAACAATACGCTGCTCCAACGATGCAATATAGCCCTCCGTCATACTGATAAGGTCCTCGCGCTGCTGGTTCTGGTTTTCAATAGCACGTGCTGCCGATGGGTTATTCACCGTACCCATCTCCTTATAACGCGCCACAGTCTGCGCATGGCTATTATACTTGCTCAAATAAGAGGCCACAACGCCGTTCGAAATCGACCCCATCGGCACCACCTCGGTACCATCACTAGCCTTAATATTCGACAGCAGGTCGCGAGCCATACCCAGCTCGTTCTGCAGACGGACAGCCTCATTATCCGAACGCAAACTAGTACTCACATACCCCTGGCCAAAAGAACTTGCCGCCATAAGGTTCGAACTGCTCCGATAGGCAGCAATGGCCGACTCCTGAGCACCGAGGTCGTTACTTATCACACTGATACGCTCATTGATATAATTGTACGTATCATTAATAATGCGTTTCTTGTCATTCACCGCACCATCGTTATAAACCCTAATCACCGTATTAATAAAATCGGCACAACGTTGGGGCGAATAGTCCTTCATATACAAGTTCAAAATAGTGTTACGCTCATCATTGCGCTTAACAATCAATTTCGAGCGATAGTAGTCAGTCACGGCAGACACATCGCGATGCTCCACAAAAATCACCTGGCCGACCGACTTATCCTCGAACGTCCAAGTCTTATGAGCCACCAACCTGCCCATCGGAGTCATCACCGGCTTATCATAAGGTATCAGCAGAGAGTGGTGGTTAGGACGACGCAACAGCGCATGATCCTTGTCCACAATCTTAATCTCGAGATAGTCTGGCAACATAAAGGCAGCCGAGTCAAACTCCAATTCAATTGGAGATATAGCATACAGATTTTTAGTGCGTTTCAGAAAACGAGTCTCCGTGCTATACACCACATTCAATTTCAACTCCTCTACCGCCTTTTGAATAGTCGATTTAGAGGTGAGAATCATCATCTCATTGTTGATCGTACTAGAATAGAACGAACGCAAGCCCAAAGCATTTTTTATTGACAACTCACGTGTATCATTATCACTAATACCCAAATCATTGCCACTACGGATTAATATTTTGGCCTGACTCTGATAAATCTTATCTTGACGGCGCGCCACAAAGTTGGCAATCAGACCGCCCACAACAGCAAAGATCAATAGCCAGTGGATATTGCGCAACAATAGGAACACCAAGTCCTTGATGTGAAAAGAAACTGACTGTTTCTCATCCAAAAACGACAGATTTGTGTAATTCGGTGTCGGATTAGCGTTGTTAGAAGTACTGTCCATATCGATATCCTTTCTTATTAGTTACTCTATTATAAATTAATCTTTCGGTTTGAGATAACCCACTACGGTAACAAAAAATGTCAACGTAGACAAACCCACCGACAGCCAGGAAGCGAAATTTCTTGCCTCACGTCGTGGAGTTTCCTTTGTATAGTTCTGAGTGATAATAAAGTCGTTTTGCTGCAACATAAAGAACGGATCTTGGAACACCGACGACGAACGTGGGTCCAAATAACGCATCACCATCTTACCATCCACTTCGCGCATAACACCTATCTTATTGCGGCTAGTGTACGCATTCAAACCGCCAGCCAAAGCCAAAGCCTCCAAAAAGGTGCAACGCTCGTTGCTGATAGTGATAGCCTTACCTCCCTCTGCACCAAGGAAGAATATCTTAAAGTTTGAAAACCGAACCACCACCACAGCATCGGTCAGCAAACTATTGTTTACCAACATATGGCTGATGCTATCCTGCAGCTCCAATCGTGTCAGACCCGACACATGTA
Organism: Bacteroidales bacterium; assembly: GCA_017428115.1. Taxonomy (GTDB): domain Bacteria; phylum Bacteroidota; class Bacteroidia; order Bacteroidales; family P3; genus Colimorpha. Next base: position 31,326 of record JAFRRK010000032.1, read on the forward strand.
GCGTTCCCAACACGGGAAACTGAATATTGCCGTTCACGTCCACCAAGTAAGCACCACGGCGATATGAGGTATACGAACTAGTAGAGAATGAGCTTAGATTAAAAGGTTTCGCCAACTCCTCTTCAGATGAGAATACATAAATATCCAACTCATCATAGGGGCAGATACGCGCCTGGAATGCATTCTCAAGCTCAATTTGAGTCCCGTGCCGCATGTCCTGAAGATAGTTCACCTCGCCTGGTGTAAGGCATGAGGCGAACAGCAACACCGCCAACAACGCGGCAGATAGTAACTTACATACTCTTTTCATAATATAATAATAAGATTGATTAATAACGAATAATTAGTTTTTTTATTGTTTTTTAAGCCAGGTTTTTTACAAAAGTTTGACAAGTCATTGCCTTCAAGATAACACTCCATCACTTCTTTCTTCCCCCCATTGGACTTCATTGAGTGACAATGGTCTAAATGTCTGTTTGAAGTTTGTTCTACGATTTTCAGACGGAGAGCAAACAATCAACAAATGGATAAGGAGAATAGTAATTACGGAGCTTCATGGTTTTATCTTAGCTGTCAAACCTAAATAATAAGAAATAGCCAAAACGATGAGAACGACCGTCAAGTTGAGAGGTCATTATTACTCTCTATTTCGCCCTACAAGCACTCGTTTTACACAATTTTTTACGGTCTGGGTGCAATATTCCTGTATGTAGCCAAAACCAAAGGGTTCCCACCGCTGGGGATGAGTAGTTATAAGCATTGCGTATTGCGAAGTGAGAAGGGGTGAACGTGGATTGTCCAACTGAGCAATAATGTCATCAGTAGAATGGAATACCAATCCCTGCCGTTCCCATTGCTCCTGAAAGTTTGGTACCTTGTCGCGCACACTCACTCGATAGCCGTCCCATCGCCTGCCAGTGTCTGTAATATATAGCGTTCGACTAAAATCGGTATCGAGATAAGGTTCGTATACTATACCTAGTGCATGATAGTCATAGTGTTTCCATAAATCTTTGCTATCATAGGGACTGCGAGGGGAGCCATGCATGCAGATAGTATCGACAGGTACCAATAATCGTAGTTTTGCCAAATTGTCGCAAAAATCACGATATGCCGCCTCCATATTTCCCCCGCAAGTGGTGAGCGACTCATAATGATACCCAATCGTATGCCCCATGCCTGCTATCTCCTTGATGATATGCTCGTCAAAGCTTTCTGGCACCATTCGAAAATAATAGGTGGCCTTCAGCTGCAGCCCATGTTCAATACGGGCTGTACGCAACGAATTTTGAGGTTTCAGATCCACATCGTGACGTAGCTGAAAGTGAATTCCACTACGCTTCAAGGCGGTCAGCAACTGGACATATTTTTGAATAGTAAAATCCATAGTCCATCAAATATTCTCTAATAGGTCAACTATCTGCGCATTAATATCACCCACCTGATTGTAATATGCCTCACGCTTCTGTAGCCATTCGTTCTTCTGGGAGTGTTGCGCGAATTGACGTGCCAGAACTATCGCATCGGTTGGGGAGGCTATATTGCGCAACAGGCCGTAACGATCTTGCAGTACAACAAAGTTAGACATATCGTTCGGTCCCACAAACGAATTGGAGCGGATGGCCGGGGTGCCTAAGAGGGCTGCCTCGGCTGCCATAGTCTGCGAATCTCCCACATATAAGTCGGCAAAACTCAACACATCGTGAATCAATGAAGCGGGAGTGGGTAGTTTATACTTCTTCAAATGGTCTGGAAGCTCTTTCTCGGACGATATATATACCGTCATACTCTTTGCAATTTCCTCCACCAACACCTGTTTCTCTTCGCTGCTGAAACCGCTATTGCCAACATCGTGATTGGCGAACCAACCCACAAAACGCAACACTGCATAAGGGCGCTTCAATCCATACTCTTCTACGACAGAGGGGTTGGGGGTGAATACTTGTGGGGCTAAATAGCAATCCTCAAATATACCTGCCACACGGAGATGCTTCTTGCCATAGTCCAACTGAAACGACTGAGGGGTGACCACCTTGGTACATAGCGGAACCACATATCTGTTGGTCAATTTAACCACCTCAGAGTCAGGAAAGATGACCGACTTCCTATGTGTGAGCCAAGCAATGAACGTTCCATACCAAGAGCCTTTCGACACAATGACATCCGGATGGAAATGACGCACGATAGAGAGGTAATTCTTAAGAATCCCGAATGTCCCCAATATCTTGGCCAACATTTTCTTACTATGTTTTCCAAAGATAGTGTAATCGACGCCTTCTTCCTTCAAGACTTGAAGCAGCACATCTTTGTCCCGAGCCAATACCAACAGGCTATGACCGTCTGCAGCCAATGTATGCATAACGCTCCTAAACTGATAGTAATGCTTAGGATGGTTGAGCTCAAAAATATATCTCATTGTTTGTTCTGTTCCTTGTCCCCAAATGTTCTAATCACTTTTGCAGGCGAGCCTACGGCCACACAATAAGGGGGTATGTCGTGAGTGACAACGCTGTGGGCACCGATCACTGCGCCCTCGCCTATTGTAACGCCGGGCATAATAATGGCACCAATGCCGATGTGAGCCCCATCCTTAATCACCACACGGCCCAACTTGAAGGGGCAGTCGATGGCATACATTCCCGGCCGATAATTGGTGAGGTCACGCTGGTGGCAGATGATTACCACACCTTGCGTTATGCCTACACCCTTACCAATCTCTATTAGCTGGGGGCTATGGTCGTCCAAGTAGGCGCCTCTACAGATATGTGTTTTTTTACCCACCTTCACACCCCGCATACGGTGGCACGCCACAGTGACAAAATAGGGGAATGTGAAATTGGTCAAAATGGATAGGAAACGAATCCAGACACCCTTGATTATCGCTAAGGGTGAGCGTTGGTCAAAATTTGGCATAGTACAATGTATGAATAATTAAAATAGTTTGTTACAATAAACACATCGTTAACTAGGGGGTCATCCTTCCCGCCTGTAATCCGACACACAATAATCCTCCTTGCCCGAGGGCAGGCATGGGATGTCATCCACCAGCCTTAATTCCACCTTTGAGCCTACAAAATGATTCTGATAATTGGTCACCACATAGTCGAACTGCTCCTTAGGCTCCGAGGGGTCTTTGAGTTTCAATAGTATGCAGATATCTCCATTAGCGTCTTGTCTGATCTGAAATTTGTCTATCTTGTTGTATATCTTCTGATATTCAACATTATGATAGTCCAATTCAGGATAGAACATCATAGGAAGTACCGTTGGCGATATGGGCACCCCCTGCTTATTATACATCAGTTTGCCTGCCCTTCCCATCACCTCACCAATCAGTCTGGTTTGACGTCCGCACGAGCACTTCTCACTTTTCATGTATGCCATATCACCCACAGAGTAACGAAGAAACGGGAAGACATAGTTGTCCAAGTCAGTCGAGCACACAAACCCCGTTTCACCCACCGGCAGAGGGTTGCCCTCTTTGTCGGTTATCTCTATTATGCAAGACTCCTCAGTGATATGGAAGCCCTCTCTCTTGGAACACTCGTGCGACAGTATGCCACCGTCTCCTGCTCCGTAAGCATCATATACTGGTGCTTGGAACACCTCCTCCAGCTTGCGCCTATATTCGGGCATCAGCACTTCGCCAGTGGTAAGTACAACCTTAATGGGGCATACTGGAAGTCCCATTTTTTCGATATATCTTGCTAAGATATAGAGCGAAGAGCCATACCCTCTTATCGCCTGAGGTTTCAACTTCATCAGTTCCACATAATTGCGATGCATACCCTCGTCAGTGACATCTGCGCTACTATACTTATAATTGCGCATAATCACGCGATCGTAGAGCCCTTTAAACGACAGCAACTGTTTTTTCTTATTAATAGAACTTCCCCCGAGCGAAAAAATCTTGTCGCCAAGATGCAGCCCATACCATTCCCAAGCACGAAGGGTAGAAGCCTTCCAGCTGCTCCACTCGTCCCAGTCGGTACAGAACTTCAGCGGCATACCCGTACTACCCCCAGTCGAAGACTTACGTATGCGCTTGCTACTGATTGCCGTACTAAAGAGGTCGTCGTAGTTGTCACGAATAATCTGCTTGGTGAGCACTGGCAGCCGCACCAAGTCATCGCGTGTTTTAATCTGCTCAGGGCTGATAGCATGTGAGTCGAACAGACGTTTATAGTACGGCACTGTATTGTAACAATGCTTCACCAGCCGTTGCAACTTACTGTCCTGAATAGCCCGTATTTCCAATTCTGAAAGCATGTCGCGGCTACGCATCTCCTTATACTTCGCCACCACGCTGCTGCCATACACTAGGTCGCCGAGTGGTAGGAAAAGGTATCGGTCAAGGTAATTATAGAGAGTCATATATCGTCTTTATTTTTTCTGCTACATCATGGGTTGTCAGTCCTAGCGACACAATTCTTTCTCTTCCTTTCGTACGGTCACCAAATGCTATCGCCGAGCGTATGCCTTCGCTTAGCGCATCCACATCGCCAAATGGTGCCACCACGGTGCCAGGAATGCCACCCGTCACCCACTGCACATCGCCCACATCTGTGGTGACTACCGGGCAGTTGCACGCCATAGCTTCTTTCACTACATTAGGTGATCCCTCGCATACCGATGTCAACAACAACAAATCAGCGGCACACATATATTCCACCATCTCATCGTGACTCTTATCAAACACCGGATATAATATCACATGCTCATCATCCAAACGTTCAACCGCTTTTTGGGCTAATGGGAATCTCTTCTCGCTACGTGACGGATTCGAACACCATATCACATACTTCTTGCCATCCTCAAATCCGCAATGCTCACGCGCCGTCTTATTGTCGACCAACGCAAACTGTTCTAGGTTCACACCGTTAGGCACTATGGGCAAATCCATACCCAATTGGCTGGCGGTACGCTGTGATTTCACCAGGGTCGCGTCCCACACATGTTTGATAAAGAAACGCACCCACCTCAATTTAAACGAAGGTCTTGGGAAACTCCCCAATATCGAGACCACCACCTTGCTCCTAGTCCCACACGTTGCCAAGGCGGCAACAACTCCACACACTGAATAATGGGCATGCACCACCTCGGGGCGCTCTTTACGTACCAGCTTGTGCAATTGAACTATTGCCTTAGCGTAGGCCTTCCAGCCTTTGCCCTTCACTGGAAAAAGAAGCATGTCAAGCCCTTCGCGACGCAACGACTCATACTGCGAGCGAACAAAGGGACTCACCGTCCCTACCGACTTGTTGCCACTAGCCACAAAAATAACCTTCATGATAACCTCCAATGGTTGTTAGTTGTTATCGCAGGTGGGTCCAATACCATTCGCACGCCTGCTCAAAGCCACTCAATGCATCATACTTAGGATTATAGCCGAGCACCCTCTGTGCTTTGATAATAGAGGCCTGCGAGTGGGGGATGTCGCCTGGACGATTCTCACGATAGATGGGTTTGATGTCGGCTATTGCCTGGTCATATTGCGCCAGGTTGGTACGCAGGCAGGCAAAGAGATCATTCAGCGTAGTGTTGCCACCATAGGCCACATTAAACACCATGTCGATAGGGGCATCGGCTGGAAGTGTCTTATTATATAGCGATGCCCTTTCACGTATCACCTCTGAAGACACTGTAGCCGCCAACTCGTTGGCTTGTATCACATTGTCGATATATGTAAAATCGCGTGAATAGCTACCGTCGCCATTGATGTAAGGAGAATGGTGACTAATCAAAGCCTTCACCCATAGGGGAATCACAGCAGCATAGGCACCGTTGGGGTCTTGCCTACGGCCAAAAACGTTGAAATAGCGCAACCCGATGGTCTCAATGCCATAGAGCGATGAAAACACATTGGCATACAATTCGTTTACATACTTGGTGATGGCATAGGGCGAAAGGGGCCTACCGATGTTGTGTTCTGTCTTTGGCAGCTGCTTGCTGTCGCCGTAAGTGGAACTGCTGGCTGCGTAGACAAATCTGTGCACACCCGCATCGCGTGCGGCGACCAACATGTTGAGAAATCCGTCTATGTTGTTGGCATTAGTGTTGATGGGGTCGTTGATACTCCTAGGAACACTTCCCAGGGCGGCCTCATGGAGCACCACATCGCACCCATCTACCACCTGCCTACAGGTGTCGATGCTGCGGATGTCTCCTTCCACAAAATGAAAATTAGACTTCGATAGTAGCGGCTCGATGTTATGGCGAAAGCCCGTCGACAGATTATCGAGGCAGGTAACCTCATAGCCCTTGCCCACAAAATATTCACATAGGTTTGACCCTATAAATCCAGCACCACCGGTGATTGTCAGCTTCATGTATATGCGTTAGTTATTTCTTTATATTGTTCTTTATATTGTTAGATTGACTGATGATATGTTCGTTTTTCATCATACGTTTTCACGCTTCTCCATTCATGCTAGCTTGTCTGGATTCGGCTTAACGAAAACGTTACTTAGTGACGTTCTCTCGCCTCACCATACATGCTAGCTTGTCTGGATTCGGCTTAACGAAAACGTTACTTCGTGACGTTTTCTCGCCTCACCATACATGCTAACTTGTCTGGATTCGGCTTAACGAAAACGTTGGAGCAGCCATGTCTAATTGCTAATCATCCGTCATTCATCTCGGTGCGACTCCTACCCTCTGCGGTGTTCTCTTTACCTCTATCTACCCTGAAAATCGATGATACGATGGTCAAGGATAGCTCCTTGTTCGAAGTTGTGACAACCACGCAACACTTCATTATCTAACGGATGGTCCTCAATGAAGTGGTCGGCATACTTCACAAATTCGGCACTGAGGGTCTCAGTTGCGGTCTTCCAAAAAAGCGAAGGGGTGTGGTCGACGACATAGTGGGTAATACCGTCTACAACGTAGGTAGGCTGTTCGATAGTGGTGGGGACGCTGGTCTCCACTCCCCCGTTACGATCGCACGAGATGTCTATAATAAGCGCATTGCGTTTCATGCGCTGCAAGTCGCTGCGGTAGATAATGTGGTCGCGACGCGAGGTGTCCCAAAGAATGGCATTTACCACCACATCAAATTGGTCTAATTCCTGTTGGAATAGTTTTTCGGTCTTACGGTCATATTGTATTACCTCAGCACCCATATAATTGAGTGTTTTAATGGCGCCGCGGGCTATGTTGCCTCGTCCCAAGACGGCAGCCTTGGTGTTGTAAGGGAAAATACCGTGGCACATATAGGCATGGAAAACAGCAGCTTCACCTGCTATCTCGTTGTTGCGCCAAAAGCTATGCCTACCCTGCTCATACATGTCTTCCCACGCAAACGAAGTAAGTTCACGGGCAATAATGCGGTCGGTGATATCGCGGTTTTGTACGGCATGGACCCACCCAAAGATAGATTGGCGATAGAGTTGGCCAAGATATTCGGCATCGCCTATCTTGGGGTCGACAATAACGTCCATCGACAGGACCTGCTCACGATGAGCCACATTGACTCCCCTACTCCGATAGTCGTCGTCGGAATAGCCCAGCACATCACCGTAGCCTGCCTCAATCCAAATTTGTTGTGGATGTGTTATTTGTGCAATATCGGCAGGCACCAAGGCACGCCTGCGCTCATTTTCCTTGTGCGATATGGGCAATCCGATTGTTTTCATCTGATTATGATTATTTGATTGTTTTTATTTGTTGATAAGTTGAACTGCCAATTACCAATCACTGTTTTATTTACAGAATGCCTCTAGTACCCAGCTTAAAGAAAGACCATGCGAAGGCTAGGATGGGCACTACCCAATACCATATTTTCACCCAACGGTAATTACGGCCCGATACAAGCGACACGCCATACGCCGCCATCACCAACAATATGGGTACACCTGGTAGTAGAAATCGTTCGGCATTGGCATATCCGCTCATGGCGATAATGCCAAGGTAAGCCACTTCGAATGCACCCATTAACGACAAGTCGCGCCAATTGCGCGTTCGGAACAAGGCATCGAAAAGGGCAATAAGAACAAATACACCCAAGAAGTTTCTCACATAGTTGCCACCATGCATCATCTGCTGGTTATACTGCTGGTCGACATCCACCATCGTAGGGAATGGCAAGACAAATATCATAGGTGCCATCACAGCGCCTGTGGCATACTCGGCCCACTTATACCCCTTGTACACCTGATAGCTTCGTTTTGCCGACTGGTTGTCTGCACGTGTATCCCACAGGCCTTTTGCCTCGGTAGCAATAGTGCCGCCCGCCAGCACAGCCATTCCAATCACAGCCCATGATATAAGCACCACACGGTTCCAGTTGCCCACCAGACGGTTGGTGGTGAATACCAGTGCAGAAAAGATGGCAAATATCACGGCTGCACCTATCACATTGCGGAAAGTGAAAAGGCTCACCACCAACAACACCTCGACTATCACGTCCAGCAACTTGAGTTTGTTTTTATGCAACATACTATCTGCCTGGGCTAGGCTGGCGATGGTGAGAAATATCATCTCGGTCTCTTTCAAGTGCAATCCGCAATAGATTATCAAGTTGGGCATCAGGCAGCAGAATATTCCTGCCATTCTGCCAACTTCTTCAGAGATGTTGCGCTTTGTCATCCGATAGATCATCACACACATCCACGAACTAAGCAGGCATTTAATGACACGGGTAAGGTAGACATTGGGACCGATGATAGAATAGAGGACTGTGAGATATATAGGGTAGCCGCGATCGCCAAACGACCGATGGTTGAGGTAGTCCATTGTCACATCCCAACCGACCTCTCTAAACCACACAGCCGCGTCGTGGTATGAAGCAGCATCGCTAGAACCGAACTCAAATGGGATACCCGTCTTAAGAAGATAGTAAAAATAAGAGAACGTCACCCACACAAGACGGAGCACCAACGCAGTAAAGAAAAGCTTTCGAACAAACTTGCCCTCACTGGGGTAGTTCCAATGAGTGGTAAAACGATGTGACAAGAGGAAAAACAGGAGCACCCATACCACACCGATAATGATAAATTCGAGTTTCATTATATGGCGGTAGAATACTATCGACACTGCCGCCAATGTTGCAAGGTAGATAAGAATTGCCCTAGTAGAGAACTGTTTTGGGAAAAAGGGTATCATGCTAAGCGTAACATTAATTATTCAGAGTAATTGGTATCAACTCGGCTTAACGAAAAACATTTGACAATGCGTTTTTAATAAAAGAACCGCTGGTGCGCACACCCAAACTCAGTCGCTGCCACCATAGGGGCGAATGGTATATGCGGTAGGTACGCGAAGAGATATGATTCCAGTCCACCTTCTGCAACTGTTCTACAGCTGCCAAATGGTACTGTCTGGACAGATAATAACGATGCAGACCACTAGCTCTGAGTCTATCAAGGAGCAGCTTTAGATCGGGGTTTCGCTGCTCTTCTTCAGCCAGATAGTCAAGGTTCCACAACATGTGACTTTCAGGGTTATGAAGTCGACGAGTGGCTCGTCGCTGTGAGGGAAGGTCTTGAAAATAGTTTGCCAACGGCTTGTTCACCAACGCACAGCGGTGCTTCAGCGCAATTCTGATCCATAGATCAAAATCCTCACCCAGCGACAAACCCTCTCTGAACCCACCCGTTGCAACAAATAGCTGACGGGGTATAGCCACCGAACTTGATGATATAGGCATACACAAGCTACGGGCATATGTTTGGCAATAGTCAAAATAACCCATCTCAAACTGATTCCCCACTCCAATAGGTGCCACACGCCTGCGTCCGTTTTTTACTATATAATATCCAGTACCAAACAACCCTGCATCAGGGCAGGCATCTACTAGCCGATTCATCTCCTCCAAGAAAGTGGGTTCCCACCAATCGTCGGCATCTAAAAAACAGACATACTCACCCTGCGACAGCTCCACCCCATGATTGCGCGCAGCTGCCACACCGGCGTTATCCTGTCGCACAATACAACAGTGGGCGTGCTGGTTCGCTATCTGTTCTGCCAATTCCGCAGAGCCGTCGGTACTACCATCATCAATCACCACAATCTCAAAATCAGTAAACGTCTGAGCAAACAAACTTTCTAGCGTACGCCGCACATACTCCACCTTATTATAAAGAGGCACAATTACCGAGTATCTCATCGCACACCTCCTTTCTTATTCCTCCAAGGCAGCCACGACCCCTCATGATGAAACAGCCGTTTTAGTCGGCGATTCATCCTATAGGGCCAATTCTTCCATCCAACGCGACCATAGCTGTTGGGGTCGAAATAAGTGCGTTGGAAGTCATCGTCAGCCTCTTTACATATGGAACTATCACTGGGATGACGCAACGGCATAATGGAATGAGTGGGCAACGCAGCAGCAGGCGAATGGGAGTTCCACGTGTGCGTGGCACCCTTACAAAAACCTATATTTGAGCACAAGTTTACATTAGGAATGATTCCCTTGCCCCCATTGCGCCATATCGACATCCAAAACTGTTGGTCCCAACTTGAATTGTGAAGGCCATCCAAATGAATCTCATCCAATCGGGCACACCAATACTCCCGCTCACGAAGTCCTGCACCATAACGCAGCAATATCTTGTTCAGATCACGTCGCGACATATCAGCCAACTTGATGTCGAACAGCTGCCAAGCCCTCCGCCAAGAGGCCCAGGCACACAGCGTATGGTTCATTTTAGAAAAATAGTACGACCCATCGCCATAATGCCTGCCTTCGAGCTGCATGCTGCCTATGGCCATCACGCTCTCGTCTGTACGGTAACGTTTGAGCAGCTCAGTAGCAAAGGCAAAGAAATCGGGATGAGCCACAGCGTCGTCCTCCAATATGATACCCTCTTCGAAATGGCTGAAAAACCATGTAATAGCACTTGCAGGTCCCGGCCCGCAACCCAGATTTACCGATGAGTAATTCTTGCTGACATCGCAGGGCCAGTCCACCATCTCGTCCACCACCCTCCTCACTGCCTCACAACCCAAGCTGTCGGCATGGTTACCTTCGCGAGGACCGTCCTGAAACACAAAGAGATTCTCTGGCCTATAGCTGCGCAGCGACCTCAACACCTCGCGCGTCTGCTCGGGTCGATTAAAGGTTATTAGCAATACAGGGGTTGTCATGTTTTAATAATTGTAGATTGAAAACCACATTTCACTACACACCAAACTTCAATCGTTTCCAATAGTAACTATCAATAGGCTTGCGCCCTATGCCCTGACGATAACGATAATTGGGCTCGCCATCCGTAAGCACCGGCACAATACCCTTCTCTTCAAGTATACGCTGTGTGTCATCGTTGTATCGCCCCCAGGTATATGCAAAATAAGGGATATAACTGGGATGAGATGTCAATAGTTCAATACACCTGTCCACTGACTCTTGAAACTGCTGCTGACTCTGGGTGGTGGCATCATCATGCTCATAGCCATGCATTCCAACAGTTACCCATGGGCGATGCAAACTCCACAGCTGTTCTCGGGTGATATACTGTGGAGCCTCGGCATAACCCTCCCTGCGGCTCACCCCGTCGAGATATTTGGGGTTGACAAACAACGTCACTGGAACCTCCTCTCTCTCCAAAAAGGGCAGCACCTCCAACACCGAAGCATAACCGTCATCGCAGGTTAGAACCGCATACCGCTGCCTACGACACCATTGGCGGCGCAACTTACTATAAGCCTCCTCGAGCGAGATAAATTCATATCGCTCTTTCAGCCATCGAATATGGCTCTCAAACACCTCCCTCTGAGACCAATCTACCCGCTTGTTACGACGCTCGTCAAAACAATCCGACACTGCGTGAAACACAAAGACCTCTATCGGCCTATAACGCAGCCTCAGCAGTCGGCGGGATATTTTCTTAGCGATTGCGGAATAGCGCATTGTTTCTTATCTCTCCTGTGTTAAAGAAATGTACAAAGTCGAACAGCTCATACCATCTGGCCCCTCCATGCAGCAACCCATATTCCAATATGTCGCCCTGCGGATAGTCCTTTCGCTTGATGGCAAAAACCGACTTGCACTGAGGGAACTCCTTCATGGTCAGTATCACCTTGCGGTCCATCGGCAGGCGGTCGAAAGCCTCTACATGATAGTCGAGGCAGTTGTCACCATCCATCATCACCACCAAATTGTCGTACCGCACCCTCGCCCTGCGCTCCATCCATTTGCTTCGGGCTTCCTCTACCGAGTGATAATGAGTAAAATAGACCCACACATCACCTGGGTCGCCATGCAAGATACCCACTGGGTATTTCCACTTGGACTGGACAAAATCAATATCCAAGGACAGATAATGCTCCAGATGAGCGCAAAACAGCAAGTACTCGTCGTGGTCGCGTATGCCGCAATTGATGGTTGGCGAGCAGAAGCGAAGCTTCAGTTCATGGAAAATAATCCCCCCCATGCAGGTGTTGGTAATCAAGGTAAAATCTCTGTTCCTCAATCTCGTACGGTTATACCAACCCAACACATTCCTCACATCGCGTGTCAGACGCTCCCTAATCTTCATACTGAAAAAAGTGGTCAAGTTATATTGTCACCCTCACCCGCCTGGATACGCAGGTGACTGTCATAAACGAAATTGGCAGGATATGCAAACGATTTCTGATAGACCTCCTCAACTGCATAAAGTCTATACTGTGCGACATAGTCGTGCAACTGCTTGTCGGCAGTGCAGAAACGCTGCCTGGGTTCAGCCAGCAAATGCTCTGCAACCGCCAGATAGACATCCTCTGCAGCCTGCTGATCATAATAAATATATTTCACAGCCCATTCATCTTTCATGGCTCGCAACACCACAAAGCCTATCATCACCTCCTGCTTTCTTATCACGATACCATACATCCTAAATTGTGATACCGCCGATGAGAAACGGCAACGCCTTCTCACCCTGCGCCGCAGAGGAGCCTCTTGCATAAATGGATGCTGCAATATCCAGTCAAACGTTTCCCTTCTCCTAAGAAACAGATCCTCATGGGCATGCGCCTTAATGAAAGCATATATCTCGTCATCCACAAAACTGACATACTGCAACCTATAGTCACTCTGTGCCAGATGGCGACGCAATTCCTTCTCTTTTGAGTTCAACACCCCGCAAAGCCTCTCCCAAGCACGGGAAAGAGATGCCTTGAGACCCTTGCTCTGCGTAGCCTTGTGTCTAAGTATGTACTGGGGAAGATATTCCACCTTCAGCCCTTGGTATTTTAGATTCTCTACCGAGGCATCGGCAGCATCTAAATCAAAATAGTCGTCGCCATACAACTCGCATATGGCAGCAATCACACAATAGGCATACCCCCTCCCTTCATATTTGGGATTGACATATAGGGTGGTGTTCCAATAGATGGTCCTACCCGCGGGCTTCTCCATTTTGTCGGGAAAGGCATAGGTGTATGCTGCCACCTTGCCGTCAACAAATAGCGACGACACAATCGTCACGTCATCAGTCACATACGGATTAGTGACCAAGGCGTATGCCCTTGTCTTGTCAATCAGCACCTCCGAGAGCCCCTCCACAGCATCGCCATGGAGCAGCCAGCCCTTGAGCTGTGAAGCCGTGTACAAACGTAAATCAACCTTCTCCGCCATCACTATTTATGTTGTGCCTACTGGTTACTGTCGCTCAAACGCTTCAATATAGCAGCGACCAAATCGCCCATATTGTGGATGCCTACCAATTCGAAGATTTTAAACTTAAAACCGAACTCCCCCTCAATACGTGCCAACAGCTGCATAAAAGACAACGAAGTCCATCCTTCCACAGTATCGGGACCCATTGTGTCGACAATTTCCAACTGGGCATTGTCAAACACCTCACGCACCAAAGGAGTTAATTTGGCAATTATTTCTTCTCTATCCATAATCTGCTTAAATATTACTATAGTTTGACAAGTAAAACAAGTTTGTATTCTATTCACCCCGAACCGATTTCAGCCATACTCTTTCGTCTCCCTTTTCCCTATCCCTAGTCGTGTTGCTTAGTGGTGGTTGCGCTTTGCCTAGTAGCTGAGTTCGTCTTTCCTCCGTCTCCGGAAACGAAGGCACGACGTAAACACGACGAAGGCATGGCGTGTGATTGGAGCAAGTGCTGTCGGCCGGTCATCTAATATTATAATTATACCCAAAAAGGCAAAAAATAGGGTGCCACTTTTAGAAATAAAAAAGCGGCACAAATGGGACACGATGACGATGACAATGACAACGAGGATGAATGCATGTATCACCCCTTGGTGGGATAAGTTAGATTACTTATGTTTGATTATCATCAGCCGTTTTCTCGCCTCGGCATACTAGCAAGCTTGTCTGCGCTTGGCTTTACGAAAACTGTGGTTACTCTCTGAACTTTATTGCAAATAACACTAAAAAAAACTATTTGAAGAAAAATATCATTTTTTGAAGAAAAACGACTTGTCAAGCTTTAGGTATTATTGTCTGTCCGCCTCTGCCTCGACCAGTTCTATCAGTCCCACCTGCATATTATAAAGGTAGCATATCTTTCTATTTTCCATCGCCACCGACTCAACTGGAAAGAATAGTGGCTTGAAATCTTCCTCATACAAGTCCTCTACTGCCTGCTCGATATCGTCTACCACATAGCAGACATGGTAAGTGGAACATCCCACCTGCTTTAAGATATTGTCCACCGGCGACTTACCTTCGAGTGGCGATACCAGTTCGATGGTAGTAAAACCCTCCTTGCGAAGGAACGCTATGCGTGTGTTCTGCACTCGTTCTTCAAACACTTCGGACAATTGCCACCCTGCCGCGGTGTAGTAGGCAGCTGTAGACGCAATGTCACGCACTGCATAGCCAATATGGTCAATCGATTTCAGATGCTTCATTTTTTATATAGATTATGGTCTGCAATATATTTCGCCAAATCACGTGTGTATACATCCGACATACGTTTGTTAAGATGGTTGGGCGATTCGAAATGGTTTGTATCCATAGACATCCAGTGAGGTGCCACATAGCGGATGCACTCGTATCCGTATTTGTCGGCCAATGAATCGTATACGGCATATACCTCCTCTTCGTTTTCCACTCTGTCGGACAGTTCGTACACAATGGGGGGCAACACTAATAACAACTCGGTGCCACTCTGCTTACATTGCTTCATGAAATCATCGAGCATCGTCACAACCTCAGGCTCAATGGGCTGCTCAAACGACCCATCGAACCATTCGCGATGGGCGTTATAAGGCTCGTCCAATCCCTGATAACCTTTATAGTGCTCGGGACTGCCAGCATATTTCTTCATCCCTAGGAAATTGAATATTCCATATCGAATGCGTTTGTGATGCCCAAAATAGCGATAGCAGGGCACGTATGCATCCAACCAGCTGTAGCCGCCATAGCGCATCAAAAAATGGCGGGCGTCGCTGTCATGCATCAACGCCAGAAATTGTTCGTTCTCCATATTGGTCTTGGCCTCGCGGCAGCACATGTCGCTATAGTCCAATGCAAGCACAACCAACTTGGGATTCTTCTTTTGCTGTTTTTTCAACATATTCCACATAAAATTGTGGTATGGAAAGGTGAGGTTGCTCATGGCAAAAACATACGAATCAGACCCCAACACAGAATCAAGTATCCGGGGGTTGTGGTCGTGTGCAGCCACACAGTTTCCCAACACCACAAGGTCGGGGTTGACCGTGGTGTCATATACATCGTTCCACACTTCTTGCACATAGTCGGTGCGCTTATGCAGACCATGTGTGATAGCACAATCAAGCATATAACCCAATAGTGCAACCACTATTAAAAAAACAGCTATGTTGATTAAGAATTTCTTCAATGTTGATTTATTGATTGTTAATATAATCCTAAAACACCTGATAGATGAAACTGGTGGTCTCTCCACCGTAAATGAAGATGACTAACACCAACAGCAGATAGACACCCCAACGCAACACCGTGCTGCGCATGGATGACATCTCAAGACCGTGGTCGCGGTGGCGTTGACACCATTCTACTATGAGCATCGCAACAACAAACAGCCAGTTGGCGGCAGCTCCTATGTCAGGCAGTGTTAGAAGACCATGGCGGAGGGTGCCCAACTCATGTGCAAACTGTGCCATAGTGGTACAACGAAATATGAGCATGCCGAAAACCACCAACACAAAGGTGAACAACATCCGCATGAAATCTTTTATCACGGGCAATCCTAACCGATTGGTGGTGACCTCACCAGAGGTGTTCATCTTGCCCATGAGTATGAGTGGCACAAAGAGCAGGCCATGGTACAGGCCATAGATGACATAGTTCCAGCTAGCCCCATGCCAAAGACCAACGATAAGGAAGTTGATGATAATGGCAGCAATCATGCCCCACTGGCGGTTTTTGCGGAAGCTGAAGCATAGCGGAGTAAAGACATAGTCGGTCACCCATGTGGTGAGAGACATGTGCCACCTTCTCCAGAAATCGGCTATATTGAGAGCAAAGAAGGGATAGTTGAAATTCTTTGCCACTTTTATGTTTAGCACCTTGCCCACACCGATGGCCATATCGGAGTAGCCTGAAAAGTCGGCATATATCTGGAATGTGTAGGCAAGGGCTACCACTATGGTAGTGCTGCCCGAGGCGGTGACTCCACCACTGCCCAGATAGAGGTCTACAAATTGCGCCAGCCCGTCGGCCACCACCATTTTTTTAAACAATCCCCAAAGTATCTGGCGTAATCCATCAGTGGCAGTATTATTGTCAAATAGGCGTGCTTGACCTAGTTGTGGAATGAAGATGTTGGGACGGTCGATTGGGCCCGAGAGCATACATGGGAAAAAGGCCACATAGGTGGCAAAAGCGATAAAGTCGTGGGTGGCTGACATCATGCCGCGGTGTACCTCGATGACGTAACTCACAAGTCGGAAAGTGAAGAAACTGATGCCTAACGGTACGATTATCTTGAGCGAATGCCAGTTGGTGGGCAGGCCAAAACAGCCTAACAGGTTGCCAAACGATTGGATGAAGAAGTTGGTATATTTGAAATAGACCAGCATGCCCACGCCCGCCACAATACCCAATAGCAGCAGGCGGTCGGCCCATGGCTTATCCTCATTCCGCTCGATGCCTATGCCTATGAAGTAGAACACCACCGTCGCCGCCAACAGCAAAGGCAGCATACGTAGGTCGGCATAGCCATAAAAGAAGTAGCTCGCCAACAGCAGCACCACATTCTGATACAAGCCGCTTTGCCTGCGAATAGGCAGGTAGTAGAGAGCAAAGACTACTACAAAGAAAGCCAGAAAAGGTAGCGAATTAATTGCCATTTACTTTTTTGTTGATGGTCTGTACCATATCCCCTACCTTTTGCCACGACATCATGTCCTTCAGTTTGACAGTGAAGCCAAAGGCCTGCTCTATCTCAAAGACAAGATTCATATAGGTGAGGGAGGTCCACTCGGGGATGTCGGCAGCAGAGGTGTCGGCAGTGATAACGAGCCCCTCGCGTTTGAAGGTCTTGCAAAACAATTCGGTAAGACGTTGGTAGATTTCTTCTTGGGTCATTGTATTTCTGATTTGAGTTGAGTTCGATTAATTTTATCGCTGGCATTTAGCGGGAAGCTGTCGCAATAATAAATACGCGTAGGCACCATGTATCCAGGGAGCTTAGAACGCAGGTATGCCAGCAAGGAGGCAGGGTCCTCTTCGGGGTGCTCCACAAAGAGGGCTATCTCAGTGAGTGCAGAGGCATTCTGGAAAGCAATAGCCACAGCACGGTGCTTACGTTCGAAGAACTCTCGGGCATGATATTCTATTTCGCCTAGTTCCACACGGAAACCCTGTATCTTGGCCTGCTGGTCTATTCGCCCGCAATACATAATGTTGCCACTGCTATGGCGATAGCAAAGGTCGCCCGTATGGTAATAGCGACGAAGAGTGCCGTCAACTTCTTTCTCGAAAAATGCCTCAGCATTTTTGACCGCATTGTTCCAATAGCCTTGCGTCACTTGGTCGCCACTGACGCATAGTTCTCCTTTGTCCTGGCCAGTAACCAAAGAGCCGTCTTCTGCCAGAATGATGGCGTGGATGTTGGCTAGAGGTTTGCCAATAGAAATAATGCCATTCTCAGAAAGATTGTGTGCCTGGCGTGAAAGCTTGTAGTATGTACAATATATAGTGGCCTCTGTTGGGCCATAAAAGTCATAGATATCAGTATTGGAGGCACAGCGGAACCAGTCCTCCATAAGGTCTGTGGGACATGCTTCGGCAGTAAGTATGCAAGCTCGCAGGGTGGAGGCATCCAACTCGTCGAAATAGGGTCGAAGATAGGTCAGCATTGAGGGCGCCATGGCTCCAAAGGTGATACCCTCGTCTTGAATGAGCTGGGCAACATAAAGGTATTTGACCATACCATAGGGCACTGTGTAGAGACTGGCACCACGGGTGAGGGCAACAAGAAAAGACTGCACACTGACATCAAAAGTGAGGTCGAACGCCTGCAGGCAACGGTCGGTATGGTCAATATGGATACCCGTCTGCCAAAACGAGTCCATAAAGGCAGCTACATTTCTTCGACTGATAGTCACCCCTTTGGGTACACCAGTGCTACCCGAAGTAAACAGTATATATGCCAACTGATCATCGTCGGTAGGCACCCAGCTGACCAACATTTCGTCGCCGCCCACTTCTTTCAACTCGTGGGTATTGAGGGCCTGGTAGGGCGAATTGTCGACTGAGTCAAGTATCAACTCTGTCCCCACCTGACTGACAATACCTTGGTTGCGTTCTAGCGGCTGATTGGGATGAAGGGGTACGTATGCCATGCCCTCCATCCAAAGGGCAAAAATGGCGGCATAGGTATCAATATCGTCGTGGATGGCAAGAGCAGCTATTTTGTCTTTACCTCCCAGCTGCTGTAGACCTTGGCGTATGGCAACTACACGACAGGCTAGTTGATGATAGGTATAAACTGTTCCAGAAATGTTCAGTGCGGCACGCTGGGCATAATCTCTGAGCCCCTGCGTGAATGGAGTCAATATGAAGGAGGAAAATCTACTTTCCATTGATGATGCGGATTATGTTTTTCCCGAAGGTTTTGTATTGTCTGTTGACGGTGAATTCGAGGGCGGCATAATATACCGCCTTGCATCGGTTGGTGCCGGCATATACGTTAACGCAGTTTTGCAACGTTTCGGCATAGATACGACGTGCTTGAGGATGATGGGTCTTATGGTAGAACTCACGGTCCATGGGTAGCGACACCTTGCAATATTCCGCCTGCGAAATCTGTGAAGCTATGCCTCCGGAATGAAGCCGGTAGATGCCGCCAAAAAAGGCGAAAAGATAGCCTTTTCCAGCACCTAGGAGGTGGTATATCTCGTGCATGTCGCGATAGTGGCGGTAGCGTTGCTGCCAGCGGGGGTCGAAAGCGTCGCGACGGAATAGCATCGTGAGCGGCTGTGTAATCCAGCTGCTCAAATACATGTCCACAGTGATATCGGTGCCCTCCTGTCCCTTGGCAAGGTAGCGCCAGCAACGGTCGTTGATGGTTTTACCAGTGGTGGTGTTTAGACGTTTGCAACGATGGAAACATACCGAATAATCGGGATGTGCCTCCATAAAGTCAACCTGTTTCTGCAGTTTAAGTGGGTCGGTCCAGTAATCGTCACCTTCGCAATAGGCTATATATTTGCCACGCGCTCGAGAGTAATTGAATACTATGTCCATCTTGCCCGAAAAGCCACGGGAGTACTGGTTTTCGGTTTCGAAGAGTGGGAATATGATGTCAGGATGCTGGGCAGCATAGTGGCGGATGATATCGTCGGTGCCGTCGGTAGAAGCATCGTCGTGAATCAATATCTCAATGGGGAAGTGAGTCTGCTGCATCAGAAAGCCGTCGAGGCAGTCGCTGATAAAGGCTGCATGGTTGTAGCTGAGGCAACAGATGCTGACGAGCGGCGGGGGAGTCATGATAAAAGTGGGCTAAACTATGGTATACTGCGTGAGAAGCGAACGGGTGGCATCGCGACCATTGTTCATCAACACATCAATAATAGAAAGGTTGGGCACAAACTCGCCTGTCTTGGTATCCTGCCGATAGCTGATAGGGTTAGTCTGCACAAAGTCCAGACGTATGCCATACTGGACGAATTCTTCTTTGGAATAGAGCTGTTGGCCTCCAATGGCGTTGAGGAAGTGATCGGCTCCCTCTTGACGGCACATCTCAATGACACGTGCCACTTTGCGTATGGGGCGTGTTCGCTCAAGATAGGGCAATGGCGAGTAGTCGCTCTCTATCTCCTGCAACAGTTGTTCCATGGGCAGATAGCGGCTATTGTCGCTCTCTATTTGAGTGGTGATACCTAGGTATCGAGCCAAGCCTATGATGGTGGCCGCATTCAAATCCTTCAGCAGGGTGTAGTCGGGCTTCAGTAGGTCTTCAATCAAAGGATAGACCTCTTCATAATAGGGTTTGCGGCTGTAGCACATCTGTACAGTGCGCAAAAACTTATTCTTCCATGGCTGGGCGTTGTCAATCTCCACATCGTATATCATGGTATAGGAGCTCTTGCTTCGCAGCGGCACTGTGGTGAGAACCACATTGCCATCGCGCATCAACAGACGGTTGCGGTTCATCCATGCCTCTTTGATAAAGTTGAGGTTGCTGTAGAGAATATATTTATCTACAGCAGCTATAGCCTGAAAATAGCCTATATAGGGCATGAAATAGGGCTGCATTATGGCCAGGCGCATAGGTGGGAAAGTTTTAGTTATCGTACTAGCAGTGAATAGAGGCGTTCGGCCGACTGGTCCTTGGTAGAGGGGTGCCTATGTATGGCACGGTAGCGAAGCAGGGCTTTGGCAATGCGTATACGCGAAGCCACACCGCGCTGCCCCTTGGCAAAGTACTGGTAAATAAAGGCATCGAACTGGCCACAGTATGCCGCAGTAGCTGCGCTTATAGGCACCCTCCGCAACATACACTGACGGAGGAGAGTGGCAAGTTCGCGATTGTATTGAGTAAGGAATAGTTTGCGAAAACGGGGTATGAGCAAAGCATGCTGTAGTGGCAACAGGGCATAGAGCAATTGGCGGTCAAAGCCATGGTCGGAATTACTTATGCTGGCTCCATACTGCACCCACACATAGTCGGCTCGGTCGATAAATATCACCTTGCCAAACTGGAGATGATAATAGGTAATGATGGTGTCGTCAAAAAGTTTGCCAAACAGCTCGGCAGGATTCTCGCCCACGGGGTTGCGGCGTATCATATAGGTAGGGTTGAGGCCGCAAAGCCCCCGCACAATCAGGTCAGTGGCTGTTAGTTTCGCGCCCTCTTTCAGACGCGGATGCTTAGGCCACGCATATCCGGTAGTGAGGGGAGCACCGTCACGCACCTGCCACACACGCTGCTGGCACATGGCACAATCTGGATTTGCCAACAAGGCATCGAGCTGCAGCTGGTATATGTCGTCGCTCCTAAGGTAGTCGTCAGCATCAATGTTTACAAAAAACTCACCACGGGCGTGACGATAAGCATTAGCCTTGTTCCATCCACATCGCTCGCTACGCCCCGAAGGGTTGCAGAGGTCTGAGTTGCACTTAACGCCATGCACTATGCCTGGATGCTGCTGCTGATATTGTTGTATCAACTCCCAGGTGCCATCGGTCGAACGGTCGTCTGATACAACAACCTCGTAGGGCACACTAAGACGCTGTGCCAATATGCTCTCCAAACAACGGGCCAGTAAGTGGCACTGATTGTGCGACACCACCAACACGCTGAGCACTACAGATGGGGTTGGATTGTCTACTGCCATCGCGATTGCAGTACAACTTTCGAGGCGCGATCGTAAGGGGTGATGCGCTTAATGAAGGTTTCATTCTGAGTGACACGGAAACGGATGCAGCTATATACCATGTCGAAAGTAGTATAGGGATTGCCCAACCAAATACTGGAGTTGTAGCATCCAGGGGCAAAGTTGACACCCAGCATACGGCAACGCACAGTGGCCTTCTCGCCCTGCGACATGTGGGGAATGTGGTAATCGTCATCATAGTTAGAAACGTGGCATATCTGCTTGCCCAGCTCGTCAGTGATATCGAAACTGATGTCGACCATATCGGCATCGTGCACTGCCTCTATATCAACCTCTACAGTGATGTCCTCGCCCAGAGTAACAGTACCGCTCGACAAGCGAAAGTCGCGTACACGGACAGCACCGTTACCGCGGCGGTTAAAGTCACCCACATTCTTCATGCCACCCAGATAGTAGTCAACCACTTCGCCCACCTCACCAGTCATCTCCACCATGCCATTCTTTAACAATATGCCGTGGCGGCACAACTGCTGAATACTGGCCATATTATGGCTGACGAAAAGAACTGTGCGTCCTTCGGAGCTACTTACATCCTGCATCTTGCCGATAGCCTTCTTCTGAAACTCGGCATCGCCGACAGCCAGCACCTCATCAACCACCAATATTTCAGGCTCAAGAAAAGCTGCAACGGCAAAACCCAAGCGCACAGTCATACCCGAACTGTATCGCTTGACAGGCGTGTCGATATAACGTTCACAACCACTGAAGTCAACAATCTCGTCAAGCTTGCGCCCAATCTCCGCTTTGCTCATTCCTAATATGGCGCCGTTGAGGAAGATGTTCTCTCGTCCGGTCATCTCTGAGTGGAAGCCCGTACCCACCTCAAGCAGCGAACCGATGCGGCCACGCGCCTTGATAGTTCCCGTTGTGGGACCAGTAACTTTGGAAAGAATCTTGAGCAAAGTGCTCTTACCAGCACCGTTACGGCCAATAATGCCAATAACGTCGCCTTGTTCCACTTTAAAATCGATGTCGCGCAAAGCCCACACATATTCGCTGTCGGCCTTCTTGGAACGGTCGTTGATTGAACCCACCTTCAGGTAGGGGTCTTCCTTACCCCTGACGTTGACGGTCCACCAACGGTTCAGGTCGTGACTAAGGGTACGCGTAGATACCAAGCCCAACCTATATTGCTTAGAAACATTGTTAAATTCGATTGCTGTAGCCATAATATTATCTTTCAGCCCTGGTGGGCGAATGTAAAAAATCTTCGTATGCCAAACGGATGCCCTCTTCCAATTCAGTGGTATAGGTCCAACCTAGACGTGTTGCCTTACTCACATCCAACAGCTTGCGTGGGGTGCCATTGGGTCGGGTGGCATCCCAGCGTATCACGCCTTGGTAACCCACTATTTGCGCCACCATCTCGGCCAATGCCTTGATGGTAATCTCTTTGCCTGTGCCTGCATTCACAGTCTCATTGCCACTATAGTTGTTCATCAGAAACACACAGAGGTTGGCAAGATCATCCACATAAAGGAATTCACGCAACGGTGACCCATCGCCCCAGCAAACCACCTCGGCCACACCAGCCTCTTTCGCCTCGTGAAAACGGCGTATCATGGCGGGCAGCACATGGCTGTGCTCGGGATGATAGTTATCGTTGGGACCATATAGATTAGTGGGCATCACGCTAATGTAGTCGGTACCATACTGGCGGTTTAAATACTCGCAATATTTCAATCCCGATATCTTGGCAAGGGCATAAGCCTCGTTTGTCATCTCCAACTCCGAAGTGAGCAGGCAACTCTCCGGCATTGGCTGCGGAGCCATGCGTGGATAGATACAACTAGAGCCTAAAAACTCCAATTTCTTGCATCCATTCTTCCATGCCGAATGGATGACATTCATCTCCAACACCATATTCTCGTACATAAAGTCTGCCAAAGCATTCTGATTGGCAACAATGCCTCCCACCTTGGCGGCAGCAAGAAAGACATACTCGGGCTTCTCCTCCTCAAAGAAAAGCTCCACCTCGGCCTGACGTGTGAGGTCTAGTTGTGCATGAGTGCGCGTCACAATATTACTATAACCCAATCGCTGCAACTCTCGCACTATAGCCGACCCCACCATCCCGCGGTGTCCTGCCACATATATTTTGGAGTCTTTTTCCAATGGTAAATATATTAAAGAAAGTAAAAATGTACAATACAGAATTCACAAGCTCACCATCTCCTAACAAATATGGAAACAAGCAAGATAACTCTTCTATTTCACTATTCCTTTCTCAAGAAATTCGGCCAAGTTGCAACGCACTTTTGCCGCTGCCTCGTCACTTGCCACCTTCCCCATGTCGTTCTCCACCATCAGCTTCACCAATTGGTCAAAGGAGGTTTTTGAGGGATTCCATCCCAAGAGCCTTTTGGCTTTTGAGGGGTCTCCCAGCAGGTTCACCACATCGGTGGGACGGTAAAAGTCGGGACTCACCTCCACCAGCACCTTTCCTGTGGCACAGTCAATACCCTTCTCGTCAATACCTTCGCCTTCCCAACGCAGCTCAATGCCTGCATAATGGAATGCCAACTGACAAAACTCACGAACACTGTGCTGCTCACCTGTGGCTATTACGAAATCCTCGGGCTTCTCATACTGCAATATCATCCACATACACTCCACATAGTCCTTGGCATAGCCCCAGTCGCGCAAAGATGACAGGTTGCCCAACCGCAGTTTTTGCTGCTTCCCTTGACGGATGCGCGCTGCTGCCAACGTAATCTTACGAGTCACAAAAGTCTCTCCCCTCCTCTCGCTTTCATGGTTAAACAAAATACCATTGCAGCAAAACATATCATATGCCTCACGATATTCCTTCACAATCCAATACCCATACAGTTTCGCCACAGCATAGGGACTGTACGGATAGAAGGGGGTATCCTCGTTTTGCGGCACCGACATCACACGCCCATACAGTTCCGAGGTACTCGCCTGATAAATACGGCAACTATGCTCCAAACCACACTGCCGCACCGCCTCCAGTATGCGCAACACCCCGGTGGCATCCACATTGGCAGTATACTCAGGAGCATCAAAACTGACCTGAACATGGCTCTGCGCCGCCAAATTGTATATCTCGTCGGGCCGTATACGTCCCACAACCTGAATCAGGCTCAGCGTATCGCCCATGTCGCCATAATGCAGATGAAAACGCTCATGGCCCTCAAGGTGGGCTATACGCTCGCGATAGTCGACCGACGAACGACGTATGATACCATGCACATCGTACCCCTTCGTCAAAAGAAACTCGGCAAGATAACTCCCATCCTGCCCAGTAATACCTGTGATAAGCGCCGACTTCATAACTATCTGAATATCTCTATATATTACACAGTGTCCATAAAACTCTTCTGAGTCTTATTAAAGACCACCACACCTAAAGCAAGCAACACAACCATAAACACAAAGCTATACGCCAGCCAACCCCAGCCTATAAACTCGCCTGCACCCAGGGCTCCGTACTTGAAGGTCTCCAACACTGGCGTCACCGGGTTGAGACGCATAATAGTATACAGGTCAAAACCTGCAGCCATCTTTCCCTTGACCAAACTAAGAGGGTACACAATAGGGGTGGCATACATCCACAGCGACACCACAAACGAGAACAATATCTGCAAATCTCTATACTTAGTGGTCATACTCGAAATCAAAATGCCGAAACCCAGTGCCAACCCTGCCATCATCAACACCAACAAGGGGAACAGCAATATATACCACGTCAAATGAGCATTGCAACCACCAATGGCGTAAATGGCATACACCACCACAAACAGCCCTAACTGGATGCCAAAACGCAGCAGATTAGACGTTACCGTCGACAGAGGAGTTATCAACCGTGGGAAATAAACCTTGCCAAACAAGCCACTATTGCTCACAAATGTGTTGGAGGTACGGTTCAGGCAGTCAGAAAAATAATGCCACATACATGTACCCGCCAGATAGAACAGCGGCTGCGGGATGCCATCGGTAGCAATACCGGCAATGCCACCAAACACCACCATATACATAATAACCGTCAACACTGGCTGAATCACAAACCACAGCGGACCCAACACAGTCTGCTTATACTGAGTGATAATATTGCGTTTCACAAACAGAGTATAAAGGTCTCTATACCTCCACAACTCCTTAAAATCAACCGACAGCAACTTGTCTTTCGGTTTGATGACGGTTGTCCATTCTTGTGTTTCGTTCATATTATATTTTTACTATTAATTACTTCAACTAGAACTAGTGCGAGTGTTTGTGATGGAGAAAGATATTCCCCACAATACCCCAAAAATATTTCCAATCGGTACGAAAAGGATGTTTCAAGTAAGCCTCTATATACCTGCGTTCCGACTCCTGAATGCCCTCCAACGTCTCAGGCTGCACCTTCTCATAATACAACGGCGGTAGCAAGCCAGGCTTAGTCTTTATTCGCAACTCCTGCATCTCGGGCGTATACAAGCTAAAAAACTGCCTAGACAACGGCCTCACCCCCACCAACTTCATCTCCCCTTTCAACATATTCACCACCATAGGCAGCTCGTCGAGCCACGTCTTGCGCAAAAAGGCACCCATAGTATTCACCCTATAGTCGTGATAAAACTTGCCACTCTTGTCCAAACGACGATGCTGATATACATATTCTTGCAAATACTCGCTATAAGAATACATTGTGCGGAACTTAAACACCGTTATCATCTTTCCGCCCTTACCCACACGGCGAAGCTTGGCAATAGGCGACGAACTCGGTATACCCTCCCTCACAGGCTCCTTCGCCTTACGGGCTATCACCCTCAACTCTCCATAAGCAGTGTTCTCATACACCACCTCAAACCCTGCATGATACAGCCTTCCCAATATCTCCACACGGTGGAATGTCCTGTTCCTACCCTTAGTAATGGCAAAATAGATATTCTTCAACCCCGCCACCTTCGGAAACACTCTATGCCACAAATAGTGAAAGCCATAATACAACCTGTTAATCCCTTTCGGATAGCGGCTATAAATGACAGCCTTCTTCACCGACGAAGTGCGGCAGCAACATACCAAATACCCCCCCTTGACCAAATTTTCGTTGGCATTAAACAGAAACTTGTCCAACTCATATATGGTGTGCAACGGACGCTTCACAAATATTGCCTCATACAATCCCCCCTCCGCCTCACACTTTGGCAACGGGTCGCCGCCATTGTTCTTCATACCCCACAACAACGACGTAGGGTTAAAATCCCCCCTATGGTCCCCAAACCAACGATAGACTTGCTTGATAGGCTCCTTCTCCACCTTCATAAACGCCATACGCACATCGGCATTCTCAATCTCCTCAGCCTTCAGCTCGTCACAGCCCTCGCTACCCACCTCGACAAAATTGCCCGACGGCAGGTACGTCTGCTCCTTCAAAGGATCTAATGGAAACAATGGCCTTCTCATTTACTTATCGTTTCTAAAAATTGTGGAGGAATATAGGCCGTGGCAACCGCAGCCACCCCCCTGATACTGACTATCAAACGCCTATCCTTCTTGATTCTTTTAATATAACCCTCGGCACCCTTAAACTGCCCCTCCGTCACCCTCACACGGTCGCCCTTATGGTATTCGGGTTTGTCATCACCCAAATAGCTCAACCCCTGCTGACCCGCCGTACACACAAAGATAAACACCTCCATCTCCCTATCAGGTATCGCCGAAGGCTTGTTGCTCACCAAATCGCGATACACCCACAATCTGTCGTGGTATACATCCACAAACTGCGTCAGATAACTGGTTGTCGTATGCACAAACAGCAGCGATGTTATCATACTCGGTATAAAAAACTCCACTCCGTCCACCGTCAGCTGCTCTCGCAGCAACGTCATCCGGTTGTAATACACCTTCACCGCATACCACCTCACCTCTTCCGACATCGCCTCCATCAGAGAACTCTATTTTTCTAACTAGCTATTTGTAACCAAATGTCAACAACTCAACAGCACAAATCTTCCCCTCCCCCTGTACATAAGCACGGGGATGCTGGTTGATTCAAGGCATGTAACAAACCTTTTTTACGGCCGCCCCTATCCAAGGGCATATCCGTAATCAACCTTGCTTGTGAATATTGCAACGAATATCCACACCTGTTTCAAAATGCAAATATACGACTTTTTATAAAACCATAAAGTTTTTTTTATAAAATTATATTTCACATTCAAACCTTTACCGCCCCCATTCCCACCACTGAATCAACAACCTAAAAGGTAGAAAGCAACCACCTGTAGCACCATAAAAACACTAGAAGACACAAACCCCTCATACCCTTACCGCTGAAATTCAGGCAATTGAACACAAATAGTCCTTCACCCTAAAAGCTTAGCCTCTAACCCTCTGCTCCATAGACAGCCTTTTACCCAATGCTGCCGTTGTACACCATTTACCCACACACCCTGTCACACCATTCCAGAATCCACGGCATAACACCTCATCATTCCTAAATCTAAAGCATGACAAGCAAAAACAGGCTTATGCCCCTAGTCGATTTTGGCCATACGCCTTCGTTTTCCCCTTATTCCGGTCCTTAGGTTGATTAGTGGTGGAGGCTTTATGTCTTGTCCCTGCCTTCGCCCTGTTTTCGTTTCCTGAAACGAAGGCACGACGAAGACATGACGCAAGTACTAGGAGTGGGCGCTATCGTCCTTCAGATACAATTATACCGAACAAAGGCAAAAAACAGGGTGCCACTTCTAAAAATAAAAAAGTGGCACTATGTTGTACAACTCTAAAGCTAAGAAATCCACCCGCTTTCTATGCCGAGCCTTAGCAGCGTCGCGAAGTAAAATGGGACATGATGACGATGACAATGACAATGGGGATGGATGCACGTATCACTTTTTGAAGATAATAGACTGTCATACTTTAGTTTACAGCTAAGGTCAGACAGTCCATTACCTTCCAAAAAAAGAGATGGCCACCTCCTCCCTTCCTTCATCAGACTTCACTGAGAGGCAAGAGTTTAGCAGTATTGCCATCACTTGTTCTACGATAATAAGTCGGAGAACAGAGCGAGGACAGACGGTTGACGAATAAAGAATTAATGGAATTTCATGGCTTTAACCTACTTGTCATACTTTAGCCATTAGCGAAGCAAGGTTAACAAAAAAAGGGGCACCGCCCACGTGCGGATGCCCCTATTGGCCAAGATGGACAAAGGCTACTTTGCCAAGCCGAGGGCGGCAAGGCCCTGATTGTAGCGAATGTCGCGAGGGATATTGTTAGTGGCTATCATGTCAAGGTCCTTCTGGAGGTCGGCACGGATAGTGCCATTCTTGGCTGCATAGCTGGCAGCAAACTCTATATCGCCTTCACCCTCCACCTGAAGGATGAGGGCAGCCCATCCGCGCATGGCCTCTTCTGCCTTTTCGACATTGACCACATACTTGCCCTGCTCGTTGCGAGTGAAGGCGCCATGGTCCTGAAGATAGTTGAAGCACATCATGTTGGCGATGCCATGTGCCTCGGTGGCACCGAAACGTACGCTGCGCAGGATACCGGCGATAAAGGTGACGAAGGCATCCTCTTTGGTGCAGTTGGTAATCTCGCCCATCTCGATGAGCTTGGTGGTGAGGAAGAGGCCACAGATGTCGGCCTTGGCTTCTTCCCACTTGCTGTACTCTTTACCGAGGGCTTCGCGCATGCTCTTGCCGTCGGTGACGGTATTTTTGATGCCGAGGCCGTGAGCCACTTCGTGGAAGCAGACATTGCTGAAGAAGGCGTTGAAGTTGACATTGTCGAGCTGCTCGTCGCATACTAGGAGGTTGGCAATGGGCATGAGGATGGTTTCGAACTTTGCCTGCATGGCGTTTTTGAGCTGCAGGCGGCGTGCACCCATGGTCTTGTGGATGCGCTCGTCGTTGGGCAGGTTGATGGCGATGGTCTTCGAGCCGGCATTGCAGTCGCCTGCATAGTAGATGACGTCATAGACGTTGAGGTCGCTGGCAGCGCCCTGCATGGCGGGTTTGTATTTGGGGTCGCAGGGCAGTTCCTGCTGCAGCATGGGCAGCATGCCCACGAACTTGGCAAGGTCGTTGCTCCATTTCTCATCCTTGACGAGGATGAAGGCTTCGTATGAGGTCTTGTTGCCATAGAGACCGTCGTCGTAGTTCTCGATGGGGCCTACCACAAAGTCGAGCTTGCTCTGCTTCATATTCATCCAGGCAACGTCACTGTTATAGTAGTCATCGGTCAGAAGGGCCTTACGGCGTTCTACCAGATAGTTCTTCAGGCCGGGGTCCTCGGCGAGGTCGATGGCAAGGCCAAAGAGGCTGTCGGCCTTGGCAAGGCGGTCGGCATATTCCACATGGTAGGGAACTACCTTGAGGGCGCCGTTCTCGTCGCGACGGATGACGGTGTACTGGCTGCTCTTTTCGGGGTCGGCAAGGGCGTTGTACTCATCGGCTGTCATGTCGATGGGGTAGAAGTTGCAGCCTGCGGGCCGCTCGCCATATCCGGGGATGAAGGGTTTCTCTTCGCCCAGACGGTCCCAAGCGCCATACTGGATGAGGGCAAAGGCCTTCATGGCAGGGTCGCTGATGGTGTCGAGACTGGCACGGTTTTCAGCTCCGAAATACTGTTCCCAGTATAGTTCATCCATGATGTCTGCTATCTGGATGAAGATGGGGAGGAGTTGTTTTTCTTTTTCGCTGAGCACGCTTAGATCTGTGGTCAAAGTGAACTCGGCATACTCGTCAACTTTTTGTTGGAGGGGGGATTTTTCTTCCGTTTTGTTGGACTTGCATCCCACCGCTGCAAGCATTGAGATGGCCATAATTACAGTAGTTAATTTCTTCATTTTTAATTGGTTTAATAATACTTTCGAGAAAAACTTTGTTTGCAAAAATACGTTTTTTTTTGCTATTACAGAAAAAAGTAGTACTTTTGCAGCCGATTTCGTTGAGGTGAAGGTACCGAAAACGACATTGAAAACAACCCACGGAAAGGTGCTCGAGTGGTTGAAGAGGCCCGCCTGGAAAGCGAGTAAGCGTTAAAAGCGCTTCAAGGGTTCGAATCCCTTCCTTTCCGCCAAATCGCTCTATGATGTTGAAAATAGGGAATTTGCGAAAAAACCGATAAAAATCGGCACAAAAACGGCACACATTTATTCTTTGGCGGGGACGGAAAGACCTGCCAAAGAAAAAAAAATGTCTCAATACAGCAAGCAGGGGTCGAACAGAAATTTGGCAGAGTATATTCCGGCCCAGATATCCAACAAAAAGATTGTCCGAGTGTTCTACTACGCAAAGGATCCGCTCACCGGAGAGCTGCGCCGTGTGGTGGTGAAGTGCAACCGTCCCCGCCTGAAGCGTGACCGGCTGGCGATGGCACGGCAGCTGTGCGCCGCCATCAACGAGCGGCTGAGGCGCGGGTGGAACCCTTTCGTGGAGGAGATGAAGGAGTCGGGCGGGGTGTGCTTCGAGATGGCGCTGCAGTGGTACATGGGGGAGAAAGAACAGGAGCTGCGGCCCGACAGCCTGCGCTGCTACCGCTCATATGTGCGGGTGCTGAGGCAGTGGCTGGAGGGGGAGGGGTACTGGCAGTCGCCGGTGTGCCTCTGGCAGCTGTCGCACACCGAGCGCTTCATGGCGGCGGCGGGGAGCGGGATTGCCAACAAGACGTATAACGGCTACGTGAGCTTCTACCGCTCGCTGTGGAACTGGTTCGTGGAGCAGGGCTACGCCGTGGAGAACCCGTTCGACAGGGTGAAGACGAAGCGGGTGGATACCAAGTTTCGCGACGTGATACCGCCCGAGGTGCGCGACCAGATACGCGACTACCTGCTGGGGCGTGGCGACACGGGCTTCTACCAGGTGTGCCAGCTCTGCTACCGGATGCTGATACGCCCGAAGGAAATACTGATGCTGCGGGTGGAGGATGTGCGGGGCGATATCATACGCATACGCCCTGAGGTGGCGAAGAACCACAACGAGCGCGAGGCGGCCATACCGGAAGATCTGAGGGGATGGTTCGGATGCCTGAAGGGAGTGCCGGGCAGCCACTATATCTTTTCAAAGGGGTACCGTCCGGGCAAGGTGCTGCTGAGTAGCCGTGACATCGGCCGATCGTGGTCCAACATGCGAAAAGCATTGGGCTTCAGCGACCGCTACACCTTCTATTCGCTCAAGGATACCGGCATCACCGAGATGCTGGAGCGGGGCGTGCCTGCCAAGCTGGTGAAGGAACTAGCCGACCACAGCAGCCTGGAGATGACGGAGCGGTACACCCACAGGAGCAACGCTCATGCGATCTTGAAGTACGACGTGCTGAAGTTCTGAAATAGGTGTTTCAAGTATTTCAAAAATAAAAAAAACGCCGACGGTTTCACAACCATCGGCGCAAAAAAAAAATGTCTTCAGCTTAGTTGTACCCTATCATGACGCACCACCTTCCCTGATGGTGATGTGCAGGACTTCGTCCATCTCGACCATGGTGAGAATCACGTTGAGGTATAGATCGATCACATCCTCGGTGGGGCTACCGCCGACTAGCGGGGTGAGGATTATTCCCATCAATTCC
>JAFRRK010000033.1 GCA_017428115.1 Bacteroidales bacterium
AGCAGATTGGCCGCATCGCTGTCGAACGTTGCGTAAAGCGAGAGCAGAGAAAGCTTGCTCGCTATGCCGAGCCATAGCAACGTCAATAAACCCAAATCGGTCATTAGACGACTTATCAATCGGGATAACCGCACTCAGCGGACGACACACACGGCCCACTTGGGCCGTTCAATCTCGGCTCGATGTTGCCTGCTTCTCGGCTTGTTTTCCGTTATCATTTCGAGTAACGAAGCTATAACGATACTATTACGATGCAGGATTGAACGGCCCCTCTCCGTAGCGAGGGGAAAACGTTGCCGCTCCATGGCGCAGGGCCGATAGGCAGAACAAGGTAAGGGGCAGGGAAGCCGATATTTGCGGTGGAGTTGCTGGTGCTGCTATCGGTGCATTGGAAGGAATTCCTGGTTCTGTCCCTGGGATAGTCTTGAATGGTGTCAGAGAGGGATTGAAGACAGCCATCATTTCATCTGCCGCAGCCAGTGCCACCAGATAAACTAAAGGTACCTCTAAAAATTATTAAATATTCAGCAATATAAACACAAAAGTTGCGTTATCTTGATGTAGAAATAAATTAAACTAAAAAACGACTAATATGAAATGCATTGAAAAGAATTTCAAATACTATTTCATTAAACCCATAGTTGAAGGGCTTATTTGTACGATAGCAGTATGTGCTGGATATGGACAATTGTTCCCTGTCATGAAAATCATTGCGATTTTCCTGTCATCATTAGGGATACTATTTCCTATATCGTTTGTAGAATTCCACCTGAAAACACGTCGTTCTGAATGAGATCATCCACTACTATTTTGGTATTGCATTGAGAAGTCGTTTAAATTTGATTCAGAATGACTTGTACAGGGTAATTCCCTACATCAAGCCCCTTTGCATAGCTACTGTGCAAAGGGGCTTGTTCTTTTGGGGGATGCAAACGAGGTTATCGGTCAAATTGTTTTGGTTCGGACATCCTTCCGCCCTCGATGCGCCCATTTCGCCCCGTTCGTTCTTCTTCCGAAAAACGTCACTTCTTCCTCAGTTCTTCGTCGCAAAAAGGAAGAACGAAGGAAGAACTGAGGAAGAACTGAGGGGAAAGGAACGGCGCAACAGGCAGGTGGGAAGAGACGGACTACTGCCTGTGGCTCGTAGCTCTTGCATCCGCCTTCTCGCATCCCGCTACAGTGTTGCAGTGCTACAGTTCTACATAAGGGTATTATTTTAACACGAATTGCCACGAATTATCCTTATATGGTCAATTCTATGGCAATTATATGTAAAAACTTAAACACGAATTATCATTAATTATCATGAATTTATGGTCAAGTCAATGGCAATTATATGTGAAATAAACTTGAACACGAATTATCATGAATTTTCATTAATTATATGGTCAATTCAATGGCAATTATATGTGAAATAAACTTGAACACGAATAACCATGAATTTTCATTAATTATATGGTCAATTTTATGGCAATTATATGTGAAATAAGCTTGAACACGAATTACCACGAA
This sequence comes from Bacteroidales bacterium, assembly GCA_017428115.1. Lineage (GTDB taxonomy): Bacteria > Bacteroidota > Bacteroidia > Bacteroidales > P3 > Colimorpha. The sequence goes on from JAFRRK010000033.1 coordinate 1,513, forward strand.
TCTTCATTAATTATATGGTCAATTCTATGGCAATTATATGTAAAATAAGCTTGAACACGAATAACCATGAATTTTCATTAATTATATGGTCAATTTTATGGCAATTATATGTTAAGGAACATGCTGATGCTGCTGTGCAGGATTGAGAATGTGTTAATACGGGGTTTTTATTATTTTTTAATGCTTGGTTTCCGTTTTTTTTCGTATCTTTGCACCGTCAGTTTCCACCACGCTTCCCACATGAACAGCGAACCAGGGTGGAACTTTTGTTTTGGTGCGATTTACGCAGAACATAATTTTTGAATCTCACCACACAATAAATAAAAGATTGTTGCGTTACTGAAATGTTATGGATAAAGAGGAACGTGTAAAATATTGGGTTGACATTGCTGAATATGACTTTGATACAGCCAAAGTCATGTTCAAGAGTGGCAGACGTTTATACGTAGCTTTTATGTGTCATCAGGCAGTGGAGAAGATGCTAAAAGCTTACTGGTCCTCACAGGGTAAAGAAGCCCCATACATCCATAATCTAAACCGTCTTGCTGAAGGGTCGGGATTATTGTCTGAACTAAGTGAGGAGCAATGTGATTTCATCGAGTCGCTCACTCCGATGAACATAGAAGCACGCTACCCTGAATACAGAGATCAACTTCTCAGAACACTAACCCCCAAAATGTGTCGGGAAATAATTAACAATACAAAAGCATTCATGCAATGGATAAAGAACAGGCTCTCGATTTAGTACGCCGCTATAAAAAAGTAATCTCTCCGCTATTTGGTGAAGATTTAAGAGTCTATATGTTCGGATCGTATAGCAAAGGATATGCCCGGCCCGAAAGCGATATTGACGTTGCCGTTGTTGTTCCCTCCATCGGCGACAACTGGTTTGAATGGTCGAAAAAACTATGGCACAATACTCGTAGCGTCAGCACACTGATTGAACCAGTGCTAATGTCCCCTGAGCACCCGTCACCACTGTATGACGATGTAATGAGAACGGGTATTGCCGTGTAGACATCTGAAATAGAAAGAGAACGAGGGCGAGGCTGGGAGGTCTCGCCCTCGGTTTTGATGGGGTTGGAGTAAGGTATTATCTTCGACCTTGCATTAAGCGAGCGCAAAGCAAACCTGTTTGTTTTACCGAGCCAAAGCAAGGTCACGACCGAAGGGGTTAACCTTTGGCCTGCATCCGCTTGCGGTATTCGGCAGGGGTGAAGCCTGTACCTGTGCGGAAGAATTTGTTGAAGTTGCTCTGGTCCATGCCGCCGAGCTCGAGGGCTATGGAGAATATAGACTGGTCGGAATATTGCAGCAGACGACAGGCCTCTGTGAGGACACGTTCTTTGACAATAGCAGCCGGAGTGCTGTTCGCAGTTGTGCGGACAGCACTGGCGAGTGCTTTTTCGGAAACAGCAAGACTCTCGGCATACTGCCACACAGACCAACCATCTTTGAAGTGCTCTTCCAACAGGTGACGGAAGCGGATGTACAATGCATGGTTGGGGTTTGTAATATCCATTGTCAAGCCTACAAAGTTTGGAATTGAGCGCTGCACTATGATAAGGATGAGTTGGAACAAGTATTGCAAAGCCCTGCGGTGACCAAAGGCACTCGGAGGCTGGACACTCTCGGTACGAATATTTTCAATAAGGTCACGTATGATTGGAGCTGCCACACTGCTCAGTTGGTAGAAAGGCTGGGCATAGGCGGCATCAAGGATGTTGTATTTCAGTAGAAGATTTTCCTTGTGCGTGTCGTCCATAAGGAAACTTTCATTAAAACAGATAGATGTGCCGCAAGTTCCCTCGTCATGGGCGATATACATCACCTGTCCGGGCTGTACAATGAAGACGGTGTTAGGCCCGTAATGGTAGTTCTTTCCGTCAACTACGGTGATACCGTTGCCAGACGACACCCAAGCCACCTGGTAGAAATCGTTACGCGACGGCTGCACCGTCACTTCGCGATTGTTACCCAGTACATCCTCCAAATTGTACAATGTAAACCCCATCTCTTGGTCTTGGGGAAATAAACTGTTTGTTTTTATCTCATTGATATTCTGTTGATTCTTCATTTGTCAGAACTTTGAATACACCATGCAAATATACAAAAAAACAATGATATAGAAATCTTTTTTCATACTTCAGATTTCTGGTACATTTCCTCCTTTCGATGGTGAAATTCGAAAAGTACCATGAAAGGGAAGAATTGAATAACTCCACACCCCAGCAATGGATGTACTTTTGCATCAGAAAACAAGAACAAAAAGTTTTCAACAAATGATTAAGAAATCAAGCAATTAAGGCAAAATAAATGATAACAAGAAAGGAGAAAAAAATGAAAACGACCTATAGTGAATGTGTAAATGGCACAGACATATTAACACATTCACAAGATATCTGTGGATGCGCCAAACTCAGAACTGTTCATCATGGCCTTAGCACTATGTCGTATTGGACGAAGTCACAAGCCTATTGCCCAACTATTCAACGAAGAGTTTTGGGGTATGCAATGACGAAGTCAGGAGGCAGACCTCCAAAAAACGGGTATACCTCCTTTTTTATCCTGCAACGAATATTTTGAGGTGCATGTTCGTTTATTGGGCAAAAGAGAAAAAAGAAACGCACACTCACAAGTAATGACCGAGAAAGAATATACACACATAGCGCAGCGGCACCGCGAAGACCTTTACCGCTTTGCAGTCCGCCACACAACCGAAGGACAGACCGAAGCCCTTGATGTCTCCTATGATGCCAGTAACGAAACGCTCACACTCCTTGGCAGCAAGGGATACAGCCTGTGCTGCCAAGCAGAAAGGACAGCGACCCAACTGTTTCATGGCAGTATCGTGGCGGTGATAATCGCTACAGACATATTAGAAATAATACTGACAAAGTAAGTTTAGTTAACATATTGTTCAACCTAAAAAAAGTAAACACCTATGAAAAAAGTAATCGTTATGCTGGCCTGCGTGCTGGCAATCGGCGCGGCAAGCGCACAGGAGAAGAAGGGCTGCATGTCCTTCGAGTTAGGAATTGGGACAACCCATTTCGGCAATTACTCTCCAATATCGGTCTTTGCAGACCCTGCCGATAGTTACAGTATGCTTGCTACGGAATATGTGTCGTTCGGCTACCGTCACAACAATGGCTGGTTTGTGGGGCTGACCTTGAACAACAACGGTGGCAGCACTTCGTTCCAAAACCTGAACGAGTCGTTTACAAACTCTTCCGTCATGATTGATTTGCGTGAGTTTTTCAAGCTGAGCACCAGAGTCGAATTGGAGGCAGGTGTGGCTCTTGGCTTGCTTGTCCACAGAAACTCTTTCGACTATGACAATGACCACTACTCATTTACCCGATTGGGTACGAGTGCATGTTTCCTGTTGGGTCTGAATTACCTGATAAAGGAAAACCAGACTATCGGAATCCGCGCATTGTTCCCCTGCTATGGTGCAATGTTGAGCGACAAGCCGGAACTACCCACAGGCCTTTTGGCAAACGACAAGACCCAAACCATCGGCTACAGCCTTCAGGTGGGCTACGGTATAAGGTTCTGATATTCGACAACAAACAATCAGTCAAGGCTCTTCTGCCACATTGAAACATGGCGACATACGCACCGAGATTGAAATCAGCTATCTTCTCCGTTGACATCTTTTCTGTAAAAAGCCCCCATCCTCCAAGGGTGGAGGCTTTCTTCCCTCGCCGTGGAGTCCTCATTTATCCTATATATATTTTACCTTTCTTTTAGATTTAGTTTACCTTTTATTTAGCTTAAATAAACAAAGAAGAAATAAAATAGAAACAAAATAGAAAATAAATAATGGAGCAACAAGGATGCTACGGTGAGTCCTGAGAGGGGTTGGCATGGAGGGGTGGAGGAGTGTTTAACATGGGTGGGACACATGAGGCGTTAGATGGTGTTAAATGCACAGCCCGCTGTAACAAAAGCCCCCTTTCCTACTACTTAAAGAACAAAGAAAACACTCTAAAAAACTATAGGGGTTTATATTTATCAAGAATTTGAGAATTATAGAATTTGTGATTTTTTCACTTTGAATCTAATAAGAATTTAAGACTATAATTGCAAGCAATTAATAGAACCCACCAATAATATATGACTGTTTTTTTCAAGTATTCTCAATGTCGCGTCTCTCTGAGACGCTGAGCTGTAGGGTTATCCTTGACCCCACACTGCGCTCCCTTCGGTCGCTTAGTATGGGGTTATTGAGATTCAGCATCTCCGATGCTGTTGAAAAATTACTCAAATATAGTATAAGAGCGATAAAAAGGGAAACGGCTTCTTACAATGGCAACCTTCCTCTACGGCATGTAAAAACTGCTGCAAATCAAGAATGACTAATTGAAAAAAAATATTGTATGTAATGTATAGATTATCAATCAAATACCCCCCCACCGTGCGAGGTCCGACAATTATTCGTTGTGTAATGAAAAATAGTTGTACTTTTGCATTCAATAATTCATCGTTATATTTATCGTAATAGAATATCATTCTTAATCTTATGAAAAAAATATCCTTATTATTTGCAGCTATTATAATGCTTGGCATGTCGCTAAGGGCACAGCAGTGCGACACCATCACCACGTTGCCGTGGTTTAACGATTTCGCCACCGATTTCGACTGCTGGACACAAGGAGGTGTGGGTTCGTGGACTGTGATGTACGACGGCGAATATGTGGAGGTTCAAATCAATGCCTCGCCTGGCGGTAGCGCCCTGCTGGTGTCGCAGCCCGTCACCTTGGGTTCCGACACCACCAACTTGCGTCTCTATTGGAAGGAGCAGCGTGGCAACAACATTATCAATTCCGAGGCCTATAATTTCAGGGTCAGTATCTTGGTGTGCACTGCTGCCGTGTTCGACACGGCGGCCTGCGACACCCTCTACAGTGCGCTTGCCAGCACCTCCAGTCGTTTTGTGCAGCGCAGTGCCAATCTGGCATCCTACGCCGGACAGACCGTGCGTCTGGCCTTTGCCGTGCGTATCCCCAACAATGCCAACCGGAATATGCACATCGCTGATGTGGCGGTTTATAGCGACCTTATGCCGATAGGCTCACTATCGGGTTCGGGATTTGTGGGCGTGGGCGACACGGCATCCTTTGCCGTCAGCCTGACGCAGGGCGACACAACAGGCCTTGCCTACACGTGGCACAGCACGCTCCTCGACACCACCTTCACGACTTCCAATGCCCAGATTGGGATTGTCTACCCCCTTCCGGGCACCGACACCGTAACAGCCATTGTCAGCAACGCCTATGGCAGCGGTATCTACCATACGATGGTCAACGTCATTGAGTGCGACACCATCGACTCTCTCCCGTGGCACGAACCTTTCGCATGGAATGGTTCCTACAATCTTTGTTGGGTGGTGAATGACTTTGTCCACAACACTCCCGGCCAAAGGTTGGGTATTACCGATGAAGATGGACAGCGCGTGGACTTTACCGACTACCTGCAGTGCAATGGCGGCACGGGTAGCCATCTAGTCACTCCTGCTATCCATGTGCCTGCCAATGCGCAGGATGTGGTGTTCGAGCTGCGCTGTTCGAACATCGGCATCAGGCCTTTGCGGGTGCTGGTGTCGCCCACGGCTGCTACCGACACGGCCCTCTTTACCGACACGCTGGCACTGCTGACCACTTCGCAAAACGCCAGGCTCGTCAAGCTGAGACTGGCATCCTATGCCGGGCAGACCGTCCGCATAGCCATCATACACAGCAGCAATACCTCGCTGTGCGTACTTAATGCCGGCGTGGATTATGACACCCTCCCCAGGATAGCCTCGGTGACACTGCCCGCCCGTATTCCCACCGACTCGGCAACACTCTGTACCGCCACACTGCGCTATGGCTCCACATCCGGGCTGCACTATGCGTGGCATTCTGCCGCAGGCGGCACCATAGCCACCAACGCCTTGGGCGACAGTGCTTGGGTGACCTACCCCTATGGCGACTTGACCGACACCCTCACCGTGATAGCCTCCAATCGCTATGGGTCAGACACCATGAGCCGGACGCTGCGCGTAGTGGACTGCACACCCGACACCGCCCTGCCGTGGAGCGACAACTTTGCCGACGGTCTCTTCTGCTGGCTGCAGCCTGTGGGCAGCAACTGGGTTACCCGGAGTTCTAATGTAAGCACCACCCTTCTCAACAAGGGGCCTGTGTTGTGCTCGAGTATCAGCCATGATTCGGTGTATGATATGATTGTCAGCAAGCCTATCACCATCACGGGGACGCTTGCCGACAGCATCAGGCTGTTGTGGAATGCGGCCAGCAGCGCAGCCACGTTCCCCCACAGCTACTGCGTGATGCTCACCACCGGCAACCCCTCGGACAGCACTTGTAGCTACGACACCATCTTCCGTGCCGACTCCTTGGTTTTTGGCAACACCTCGTGGAGGACAGAGCGGGTGGACCTCTCGGCCTATTTGGGGCAGACGGTGCGTGTGGCATTCTATAGCCATCCTCGGCAATTACCGCCCAGCGGCACTTTTGCTGACTTTTATATCGACGACGTGGAGATACGCTCCACCGCCGCCCCCAGGGTAGCAATCTCGGGACCCGTCGGGGTAGACAGCCACTACCCGGCCACCTACACCGCCACCCTCACCGAAGGCACCCTTGGCACACTCACCTACACATGGCATTCCATGCTGATGGACACCACCTACACCGACTCATTGTCCACCACACACCGCTCGTCGTTCAATTTGGTGTATACCCTCGGAGGCGTGGACACATTGACGGTCGTTGCCACCAACACCTTTGGCAGCGACACCGCCACCCTTGTGGTGGCAGTTAACGACTGTCCGCTCATTCAGTTGCCCTGGCTTGAGAACTTCAGCAGTGTCACCGCGGTGGCATATCACGTCAATGGCAATATTCCCAATTGCTGGCACCGCCATTGGAACGGCAGCAGCAACTATGCACCGCATGTGGTCAACCATCCTATCCCCTACACGCAGAACACCGCCTTGCTGCTGATGGCCGGCACCGGCACGGGGTGGGACAGCGTGGCTGTGGTCGAGAGTCCCACCTTTGCCGACCCACTCGAGGGGAAACTCCTGTCGTTCTATTACAAGTACGAGAATGACGCCTACGGCACCCTCAGCGTGGGCTATCTGCAGGGGGACACCTTCGTGGCCGTCACCAATATGGCTCCCCAGTCGGAGGGATTGGTAGTGACGATGCAGTTGGACAGTTTTCCACCCGATATACACCGCTTTGCCCTGGGGTGGAGTAGGAGCGGCGCATGGTACAGCGTTACCATAGACAGCATCCAGGTGCTGGCACCCGACTCGGTGCCCACAGTCCACATCGATGCCCCTACAACCGTCACGGCCTTCGATAGCGTACTGCTAAGAGCCTTTCTGACCAATGGCGACACAGCCAGAGTTGCCTATACGTGGCATTCCTCTATGGTTGCCGCAGGCCGTGCCACCATGGCCGCCGTCGGCGACACGGCATCGGTTGTGTATTCCGCCGTGGGCAGCGACACTGTCAGGGTCGTCGCCACCAACGCCTACGGCTCCGACACGGCATGGCACACTATACAGGTAGTCGGTTTGCCCACGGGAGCCATCAGCGGCCCCGCCGTTTCTTATACTGACGATACCACTGTGTACACGGCCCGTTTGGTCTCAGGGCTCGACAGCGCCCTAGCCTTCGGCTGGCACTCCACTATGGTTGCCTCCGGTAGGGCTGCGATGGTGGCAGCGGGCGACACGCTGCGCATCGTATACCGTTCAGGCGGCACAGACACCCTTACCCTCACCACTACCAATGTGGTGGGTAGCAGTGTCGCCACACGTGTGGTCAACGTCACCGAATGCCACATCTCCACCTTCCCTTGGACGGAGGGTTTCGAGAACGGCATTAATGGATGCTGGCATTTGTCGGCTGACAATAACAATTCGACACATTGGCAACTCTTTGGTGAGTACTGGATCGCCCACAGCGGCAGCCACTATCTGCTGTCGCCATTCGTCTCGTCGGCCGAAACTGCAGCAGACGCATGGTTTGTGATGCAGCCTGTCGATTTGCCCGACAGCAGCGATCTGTCGCTCAGTTTCTATGTCGATTTTGTTGGCAATACGCTTGCATATACCTATCCACGGCTTACAGTCCTAGCCTCCACCACGGGCAGTGATATATCAAGTTTCACTGACACCCTTTACACAGAGCAGAGCAACAGCCCTGGATATGTGCTGCGCAGTGTGTCGCTGGCCGCATACGCGGGGCAGACTGTATGGATAGCCTTTGTGCATGGCCAGCGCTATGTGACAATACATCTCGACGATATCAGCATCGATTATTCTCCTGTCCCCATTGTGGACATCAGCGGCCCTAGTACGATATTGTCGTCCGACACGGCCCATTTTGTTGCCACCCTGTTGCACGGCGACACGACAGGCCTTACCTATACTTGGCATTCCGCCAAGGTGGATGCAGGCGCGGCAGGTGCGGTGGCCAATGGTGCAAACTACTATATCGACTACTACGAGAGCGGCACCGACCTCATCACCGTGATAGCCACCAACGCCTATGGCAGCGATACCGCCACGATGCATTGCATCGTCACCGACTGCGAGCCTATCACCCAGCTGCCTTATTCTGTATCGCTCACCTCCACCCCCGGCTGTTGGATAAGGAATGGTGGCTGGACCGTTGGCGATTATTTCAGCAGCGGCATATTCTGCATGACTTTCGACAATACGGACACCGCCGCCGACGGCTGGCTCATCATGCGCGAGATTAGGATTCCTAATGACGCGACGCATAGCTATACGCTACGGTGGCACATGCTTTGCCAGCAGTCGGTGTTCCAAGTGTTGGTATCGACCGATGGTCGCAATAACCACAGCCACTCCAACGACACACTCTACTCCGTGGCTCGCGGCACCGGCTCATGGGGTGTCTTCACTGCCCCGCTCAATGCCTACCGAGGGCAGGATATCTATATTGCTTTCCATAATAGCGGGCGTGCCAACGACAGCGACATGGGCGTGGTGCGCATCGACACTGTGCAAGTCTTGGTCGACACTCTCCTCGACATCGTGTGGCGCACTGTCACCGTGACCAGTGCCGATGAGGCCATGGGCAGTGTGACGGGTGGCGGCATATATGCCGACAGCACTTTTGCCATCCTCACCGCAATACCGTTCGAAGGCTGCCGCTTTGTGAGGTGGGACGATGGCGACACCCATGCCGTGCGTCGAATCTTCGTCACTTCCGACATGGTGTTCTCCGCCTTCTTCGACTCCCTTGCCACCGACCACGACACCGTGTGGCGCACCGTCGCCGTGACTAGTGCCGACGAGAGCATGGGCAGCGCCATGGGTGGGGGTGTCTATCCCGACAGTAGTTGGGTGACTATCGCGGCACACCCTTTCGAACCGTCATCCGCTGGACCTCGTGCCCGCTTTGTCAGTTGGAGTGATGGCGACAGCAACAACCCGCGCCGCGTTTTCGTAGTCAGCGACACCTCATTCACCGCCCTGTTCGAGCCTATCGTAGGCATAGAGGGTGCGGAGGGTGTGCCATACAAAGTGTATGTGCGCCAAGGCCGTGTGGCGGTAGAAGGTGTGGAGAATGAGGCGGTGCTGATATTCGACCTCATGGGTCGCCGACACATGGTGGACGAACGCCTGCCGCGCGGAGTCTATCTGGTCCGCATCGGCACATTCACAACGAGGGTAGTGGTGATGTGATTGTTCACCTCACGCTCCAACATCGACTGCCTTGCTGCAAGGCCTTGCAGGGTAAAGATTTTTACATGAGCCCTGTTCTTGATACTCGCTTGGTCATACTACCATAAGTGGTATGACCAAGTTTGGTATAATTGCAAGAAGGTTTGTGATTGTGATGGCTGACAGATTTTTCGTTGTTTTTTCATTTTTATGTGTATCTTTGCATCGTGAAAAAGAAGCTGCTGTTCGAGATTTCTATTATTAGGCCGCTGATAATCTTTTTGTTGGTGGTGTATCATACGCTATGTGTCTTCACTGGCGGATGGACGGTTCCGCAAGGGGTGCCGGCCAATGATGTGTATTGGTGGCTGGGGCATCTGATCAGCGGTTTTAGGATTGAGACGATTGCCTTTGTTGGTGGATACGTGTTTTGCTATCAGTGTGTGGAGCTGGGGCGCCGGCAAGGCTTGCCTGCATTTGTGTGGAAGAAGTTCAAGCGGCTCATAGTGCCCTGTTTTGTGTTCGGCACGGTGTATTATTTGTTGTTTAGGTACAATCCCGACCGTTTCAGCTGGCGTGTGGCCTTTTGGCGTGTGGCCAACGGGGTGGAGCACTTGTGGTTTTTACCGATGCTGTTTTGGTGCTTTATTCTCTGTTGGGGGATAGACAGACTGCTGCATTGGTTGCGCGAAAAGCATGAGGCGTGGTATCGCCCTGTGGGATGGGTGCTGTTGGTAGTGTTGGCGGGGCTGTCGCTGCTGCGGGTGACGGGGTTGAAGATGGGGCTGTCGCGTGTGCCGTATTTTCTGTTTTATTTTTATATGGGATATTGGCTGCGGGCATTATGGGGCAACAGAAAGGTGGTCGGCTATAATGGGTGGATGTTGGTGTTGCTGTGGGGGCTGTACGCGTTGTTGCTGCTTCTGCATCTGCAGGCCACACATCTACGGCTGCCAGGGAGTCCGGTAGAATGTCCGCATTGGCTTCGCGGCTTGTTGCCGGTGACTCTGAGGCTGCTGACACTGGGGCATACTGCAGGAGGCATTGTGGCGTTGTATGCCACTGTTATGTTGTGGCTGAGCCGACATCGCACTGCGGAGGCACAGCCTGGCGGGTGGCTGCGGGAGTGTTCGCGTCTGTGCTACGGGGTGTATGTGCTGCACATGTTCTTTATGCAGCCGATATATTATTTATCAGGCTTTCCGCAATGGTGCTGCGATAGCGTGGTGGGGGTGTGGCTGATGCCGTGGGGGGTACTGGCGGTGACGCTGGCGTTGAGCGTGGCGGGCACTTGGCTGCTACTGAGGACCCGTGTGGGACGGTTCCTGATAGGCTGACGGCCTATGGCAAGAAGATGTATTCCTACTAAAGTTTGACAAGTCATTTTTTTTCTTCAAAAAGTGATACATGCATGCATCCCTATTGTCATTGTCATCGTCATCGTCATCGTCATCATGTCCCACTTTTATACTTCGTGACGTTGCTTTGGCTCGGCAAAGAGTGCTGGCTTTCATTTCTCTAGCTCTGTGAAACTATATGCCACTTTTATTATTTCTGAAAGTGGCACCCTATTTTTTTACTTTTTTGGTATAATTATAATAGACGACCTTTAGTACACACTCCAATCACACACCAAGCCTTCGTCATGACCTCGTCGTGCCTTCGTTTCCTGAGGCGAAGGAAGGACGAAAGGAAGTAAGAAGTAAGAGCTAAGCACTACGAAGTAACTGGGCAGTTGCCACTTCTCAATAAAAAAGGCACAGCCCCACCGGCACCAATCACGAGAAAAGGGAAAACGAAAGCGTGTGGCTAAAAACGACTAGGTATGAATTACTGATTAAACTATTCAAACTTTAGTTCCTATAAGAAGCTGTTTTAATTGGATTCAATGCTTGTGGGTTCTATTAATTCGTTTTTGAGAGCGCGTACCTTCGGCATGCTGAGATGTATACGATTGATATACCATATATTATGAGTGCGGGGCTATTGATAGTTTGCCTCTTCGAGGCAATTTATAGAAGTCCCCATAATAAATTACATCAATCAAATATAAACTGCTTCTAAAAAACGCCTCTTTTTTTGAGAGAAAACTATTGATTAAAAAAAAAAAAGTATATTTGCAAAATGATCTAATAACCAATTGTACTATGAAAATATTGAGATTTAGTCTTTTGCTTGTTTTGTTGCTAATTCTGTCAGGGTCGGTATGGGGGCAGAGCAATGTCAGCGTGATACAAGAGAATGAGTCGGACACGACCATCGTGCGGTATTGGCAGGAGGATATTTGTGTTGTGTATACCTGTATCAGCGAGTTTCAAGACAAGTATTTCCTATTAGTGGATGAGTCGTCCCCCTCTGTCCTTAGGATAACGGTGCCGCAGGAGGTGACGGTGAACGACTTCCGCATCTTGCACGACTCCGTGTATGTAGGAGGAAACCATGTGGACGGAACTGGCTACCAGCGTGGGTTGCTGGCATGTTTCGACATACAGGACTTTTACAACGGTTCGGGCAATTACAACTGGATGGTGATGATGCCGACCACGATGCCCGATTGCTATGGAGGTTGCTTCAACAACCAAGTATACGACGTGGCGCGACTGGCGTTGTACGACGATATGCTTGGAGGGACGAAGATTGCCTATATTGGCAGGAACTATGTGGTTGGAGAGACATCCCGCCGCGTAGGCATCGGCTGCGCATCCTATTCTTCGGGGTCAGGAGGCTGGCAGAACATCATCATTTATAATAAGAGTATGGAGGAGGAATATACCGATATTATTGCCACGCAGAACAACGTGGTGGCGGTGGGGAAGGGCATTCCTCTTTCATTGCCTGCACAATTGATAGTGCGAATCTTCCCCAAAATCAGTTTCCTGACACCGACATGGCATCCTGCTTTCGGAGTGTCGGGGGCATGGGCTGATTATTATATTACGACTGGACAGATGTTTACTGATTTGAGGGTAGATAACAATGTGATGGCTACGGCATTGGATGTGGACGAGTTTGCGGTGGCTTTCCACTTCATAGACGGATTGCAGGAGGGACTGGCGGTGAAGACGTTCGGCATTGCAGGCGGGCTGGCATCTGTGTTGCAGGGCATGAATGCCATAGTCGTCCGACAGCCAGGTTCGAAATGGAAGATGCGCGACATACGTTACTCCCCCACCATGAGAAACTTGGTGGTGCTGAACGATTTCGATGGTGGCGGGGTTGGCAGCCAGGAGAGTATTGTCTACCAGTTTCCGATTTCTGCCCTGCCAACAGGTACCTACTACGGCAGTTACCTACCAGGCTACGACCTGCACGCCTTGGACATTTATGGGGCGGGATCAAATGCCTTCGTCGTGTCGGGAAATAATGCTGTGAGAGGACTGTTGGCACTCTATCGGGAGGCTCTGGCCGCCTCGCTCAGCTGTGGGCAACAAGATGCTCTCTACGGCAAGAAGACGAGTGCTTCAAGTACCACTACATACATGTCGACAAATATGAATGAGCCGTTTCCCTTCTTTAGTGTGTGGCCGTTTGTTGTGCAAGAAATCGAGAGGGATGTATTATGCGACCAACCATAATGTTATACCATAAAATGCAAATACTATGAAGAAATTAGTTATGACACTGATATGTGTGCTGGCAGCATTGGGAGCGGATGCCCAGTCGCATAGTTTCAGGGATACCATTCAGGTGAGATACGAACAGTTCGACTTTGACGCTTGGGTTATGCAAGATCCTGTGCATAACGGCAAAAACCATGCCGTCACGTTATATCCCTATGTGAATCTTTGGTTAGTAGACGACGACGTACTTCAGTACAACTATACTGACAACCCTAACGGCATGGAGGTGATAGGGCTGTCTGCTGCCGTCAGATTCATGCATGGACACCTACTTTCTGATGTACCAACGGAATACCTATTGCTATATGAGGCTACGGCAGACTCATTTATACTAAAAGCCCAAATGCAATGGGATGAGACCGACACGGCGGGCAGGCCTGACGGACGGTATCTAATCAATCCGCTTGGTTGCCAAAATCCCTCTTCGCAGTATCAGCTTGATTCTTTCTCTGGAGGGAGGGGGTTTGGAATCAAAATCTTCGACCTTTATTTCGACTCCGACAAACCCATTGTCGTGTACGATTCGTTCTATGTGGGAGGGACGGTCTATGGTGGAAGGGGACTGTTTTCGGGTGAGCATACGCCTATAAGTAATAGTTCTTATTTGACTTTCCTTCCGGCATATACGGTGACTGACACTGAGTGCTATTCTCCGGCACTGTGGAAGATGTATCACTATGCCAATTATGGAATGCCGTCAATCCCGAGGTACCAGTGGCATTGGGTGCCGTCAAACCAGTTTCTTATGGTACTGCCTATTGTCAAGGTGGTGGACACATCGTTTGCCAATGCGCCAGAGTGTCCGAGGGTGGGTGGTTTGTTTGTGAGGGGGAATTATACGGACACGGTGACGATGCAGTGGGCGCAGGACAGCCTGCACCGAGAGTTCGAAGTGTCGTATGGACGAGAGGGCATACGACCTGAGGAGGGCACTATAGTGGCAGTACGCAATGCGACGCGTTGGATGTTCACCGATACTGGTTATAGCGACACGCCGATGGTGTCGTACGTGCGGACGGTGTGCCGAGAATACGACACGTTGCGGTGGAGCGGCTGGAGCGGCCCGGTGTACTGGCGGCTACACCATGAGAGCAGGCCCGACACCACCCACCACGAGGGGATTGCGTTGCCTGAGGAGGGGGGCGATTTGTCGCGCTTCGTGCAGCTGATGCCGAACCCGGCGAGCGAGAGTGTGGTGGTGATGTCATCGTATGGCATCGAGAAAGTGGAAGTATACGATGTAAGGGGCGGGCGCGTACTGGAATCATCAAACACTGGACATAGGACGGCAGCGGGCTTCGACGTGTCAAAGTGGGCAAAGGGTACCTATGTGGTGCTGGTACGCACGTCTGCGGGTACTACTGCCAAGCGGTTGGTGGTGAATTGAACAATCCCCCGCCTTACGGCGTACTCCTCTAAAGGAGGATGGCTGACGCGTCAAATACTCAAAAGGGTCAAGCCAATCGGATAGAAAATTAAAAGCCCCTCGCAGATGCAAGGGGCTTTTAGTCTAAAACCTAAAACAAATTACTTTCTACTCGGATTTCTTGGCGTACTTTTTGTACTTGTTCATGAACTTATCGACGCGTCCGGCGGTGTCAACCAGTTTCAGCTTGCCGGTGAAGAAGGGGTGCGAGGTGTTGGAGATTTCCAATTTGACCACGGGGTACTCGTTGCCGTCGGTGTATGTGACGGTCTCCTTTGTGGCGGCGCAGCTCTTGGTGAGAATCATGTTGTCGTTAGACATGTCTTTGAACACAACGAGGCGATAGTTCTCGGGATGGATTCCTTTTTTCATGTTTTTTCTTTTCTTTTTGCCGTTTTAAGCAGTGGCTCTTAAACGATTGTTATTATTCTGTTTATGTTAATTTTCTTGTTGAAAATGCTACGTTTTTGACGTTGTTTTGAGTTTGCAAAGATACACACTTTTTCTGACATGGCAAGTTTTTTTTTATTTTTTGTCTTCCTTAATGAGTGTGGAAAATCGAAGTGTTGAAAAAAAAAGTGTATCTTTGCAAAAAAAATTAATACTATGAAGAATATCTTTATCACATCATTTTTGTTTGCCATGCTGCTGGGTGGCACGGTAATGGCACAGAGCGCCGACCAACAACCTGAGAGCGATTCCGTAATATTGAACCGCATAGAACAGTGGCAGGACTTGAAGTTTGGCTTCATGATGCATTGGGGTATCTATGCGCAGTGGGGCGTGGTGGAGTCGTGGAGCATCTGCAACGAGCCGTGGATTGACCGCAAGGGGGCACCCTATGTGGAGTATAAGCAGCAGTATCAGGCCTTGAACCGCACATTCAATCCCACGCAGTTTCTCCCTGACGAGATGGCGGCAGTCGCAAAGCGGGCCGGCATGAAGTATGTGGTGTTCACGACCAAGCATCACGACGGATTCTGTATGTTCCGCAGCGCGGAAACGGACTACAGTGTGGCAGGTGCTGACTGTCCGTACAGCCATAATGCCCAGCCCGATATTACTAAGGCAATTGTCGATGCCTTTCGTGCACAGGGGATGTGGACAGGTCTTTATTTCTCTAAACCAGATTGGCACCACACTGACTATTGGGCTCCCGAATGGGCCACGCCCGACCGCAATGTGAACTACGACATTAACGACCATCCCGAGCGTTGGGAACGTTTCAAGAGGTTTACTCACAATCAGGTGCGCGAGCTGACGCACAATTATGGCGACATCGACATACTGTGGTTGGATGGCGGCTGGGTGCGCCCAGAATGGAGTGTGAACGAGGAGACTGAGCCTTGGCTGGGTTGCTACCGCCGTATACAGGACATCGACATGCCGCGCTTGGCCTCTATAGCCCGCGAGAACAACCCCGACTTGATTATCGTAGACCGCAGTGTGGGTGGCCGTTATGAGAACTATCGCACGCCCGAGAAGCAGGTGCCCGACACACTGCTGCCCTACCCATGGGAGACTTGCATGACCATGGGCGATAGCTGGTCGTATGTTCCCAACGACCATTATAAGAGTACCAATCAACTCATTCACATGCTCTGCGACATTGTGGCGAAGGGTGGCAACCTGCTGCTCAATGTGGGGCCCGATGCCGAAGGCCGTCTGCCGCAGGAAGCGTTGCAGCGCATGGAGGCGATAGGCCAATGGTTGCAGTTGAACGGCGCAGCCATCTATGGCACCCGTCCGCTTTTTCCCTACAGTCAGTCGAATGTCCGCTATACACAAAGCAAGGATGGCAAGCACCGCTACGCCATCTGTCTGCTGGAGGATGGTGAGCACCACAGCCTCACGGTCGAGCTGCCCTTTGTGGTGAAGAAGGTTCGTCCGCTGGCTCCTACAGCCAAGCGCAAGGTCACATGCAAGAAGGGCAAGAACTCTACAGTTGTCACTATCACCGCTGCCGGCATGTTACAGCATGCCGTAGTGCTGGAGTTTTGAAATGAATGTGTTAATTCTTGAATGTGTTAGCGTGTGAATGTGGAAATCTTTGACGAGCCAACGTCTAACGAATAGCAACTAATGAATTATAAAAACGTATTTACGAATTAACAAATAGCTATTTGAGACTCAACATCCGTCCCCCGCGAATTAATGTCCCTGTCAAGAGCTCTTTCTGGAAACAATTGGGCATGATGGTTCTTGGCACCACCATCTCGCTAATGTTTACCGTCACCGTAGCGGCCATCCTTGATGCCAAGCACCGAGCCGCCGACCGCCGCCTGACATCCATGATGGTCATCAGTGCCATCGGGGATAATAGTGAGGTGCTGCAAGGTTTCTTCGAAATGACAGGCCACAGCGACAGTGTGGCACAATGGTTGCTCTCCCGCCCCGTGGAAGAACTCGAGATGCTGCCTGAAGACGAACTGGAGGCTCTGGTGGAAAAAGGCCTAGCTATGTTCGCGGCCAACTACGATGACACCTACGAGAAGATTTTCTCCAACAATTATGGCACTTGGAAAAACCTGCGCAACCGTAAGTTTATCGGCACTGTAGGCATCTGCTTTGCATTGATGCGGAACTCAGCCGAGCAAATGAACCAATGGAGTGACGACTGCGAGCGCCTCTGTATCGCCATTCGGACTCATCCCGACGATTATCCTGGCATCAACTACCCCTCCAGATGTTTGCGAAACCCCGAAATACGTTATGCATTGCAACAGCTGAACCGGCATCGCTACTTGGTGAGCTACTAAGCACAGCTGCTCCGCTACTACAACTGTAAGAATATGGCGATTATGGGCATTTCAGAGGAAGAACTGGCAAAATTCAACGAAGAGGGCGAGAATGAAATCGTAGTTGATGCCGAGGAACCCGATTTGGACTGGGATCTCAAGGTAAAGCCTTTCGACCCCGACAGCCTCACCTCTATGCACGACATCAACACTCGCGTTGACAGTCTTCTCCTCGCAGGTGGCATTCATGAACGGAAAGTCGGAAGATAGATGAGTAAGATTTCCCCTATAATGGCAATTTGCTCCTGTGTGATACTTATGATAGTTGCAGTCTCCGTAGTAGTATACCGTTTGACCTGTCCCAATAACAATTTGCCAAACAATTGGGTATGATGTACGCGAAGAATATTATAGATTTCTTCCCTCCCATAGAGGCAACTGAAAGTAATTGGTCGCCGTACTTATAGTACTCTTGGGACGATTCTGTAGTGAGCATATTTATCTGTTGTGCTTTTTTGGTTCTTCTTTGATAGTTTAAGGTGGAATCAAACATGTAAACAGCATCAATTAGGCTGTCGAAATGTGGGAAAAATTTCAATATCTGTTGGTTCCATAGCACGGTAGGCTGCTGTATGTGGTAAGTCAAATAATGAGTGCCATCAATCACAATCTGCATAGTACCTATAGTGCCATCATCGACACTCCAATAAGGTGTTTCGCAAGTGTCACATGGTTGTACACCCGCCATACAGTCTGTATGAACACGGCGCGCTACATAGATGTTGCCTCTGCTGTCAATGTTGAAATTTCTGTCAGACAAGGGAATTGCTGACAATTTGTCGGGATACTCTATCCCGATTCTGAATCTCTCGGTTAAAGCGTTTCCGTTGGAGTCTTTAAAACCCACACAGACAAAGTGACGCTCGGTGACGTTTCCGTCATAATCGAATGAGATGAAAGCATTGTAGAAACTGCTTGATACGCTATCTGTGGGCATCAGGTAGTCATCGTTGCCAACCAAAAGAGTATCTAGATAGTACAGATTTCTGTATGAACCTCCGCCATAGTTATATGGCAAACCCATAGTTACCATCACCATGATATTGCTGTCACCCACCATGCGCAAAGCAGACGCATAGCAATCTTGCTTACCATTATAAATGGCTTTATGCCACAGTAGTTCACCTGACGGGGATAGTTTGGCAATCACGACACCCTGCCATCTTGGACGGCTGGTTTCGATGACCTCGAATGGTAGCAAATTAGTACCGCACAACTGAGCCTGCGGAGAGAACTCGCCGAGGATGTAGAGGTTGCCCGCCGAGTCCACGCAAGAGCCTATCAGCTGGTTCGTCGTCACTCCGGAGGTGACATCCTCTCCCGAATAGGACTTCACCCACTCGAAGCCCTGAGCCCTTAATGAATTGAGAATTGAAAATTGAGAATTAAGACAAGAAGTATTACTTTTTGGTCTATAGGTCATTTTGCAGGATGAAATCTTTCGGAACGCTTGTTTTTACTGGCGATTTTGTCAATCAAGGTGCTTGGAGGACATTTTAACAAATAAAAAACATCAATAGGTCAATTTGCAGGATAAAATCTTCC
>JAFRRK010000034.1 GCA_017428115.1 Bacteroidales bacterium
CCTGGGTGGTTATGGAGACGGTGTTCACCTCTTCCCATTCCGAACAGAGAAGTTAAGCCCGCCATCGCCGATGATACTGCGCTTGTTCGTGGAAAAGTAGGCCGCCGCCCGTCCTTATAGGGGAGTCTCGACAGAGGCTCCCTTTTTTTGTTGCCCATAATATCAAATGAATATCTCTTTCTCGTCATTAGCTCATCTTGTTCTCGCATGTTGGGTTCATCTTCTCAACCCTGTGTTTACAATAGGAAAAAGATTGTTATGGTTCATCTTCATAACCCTGTGTTTACAATAGGAAAAAGATTGTTATCTTTGCAGAACAAAAGATATTATATGGAAGCTACGAAAGAATTGTTAAAGCTGCTGTTACCTGATGACTTACGTGACAGTTTTGATATTGTGGATATTAAGAAAGAGAGCAACACAATCACCATCACATTGTAGGAACACGGATTACCTCACAGCAGTAGAAAACAAAACTTTCCTCTAGTATTCTACATCAGTCAAGCAATCTCGCATCATATTAAACTCTATTTGTTAGATATTCAACTTATAGTTCCCCTAGAAATAGACTTGCATCAACTTCGCACGCTGCTGTTAGTTATAGTAGACCATTATGTACGCAATTCGGTTGCATTCTTATTGTTGTTAAACATGATAATAATAGGGATTTTACTTTTTTTTTAGACTAACTCTTTGGATTTACGATTGTTAAATATTGTTGATATACAGTATATTGTAATTTTAACAAGGATGGCTTTGGTGTCAGTATTTCATAATTTCTGTTATTGCAATTCCATTATATGAAAAAAAAATAGTATCTTTGCAAATTAAATAATTGAGGAAATAATCTTAATAACAACTAATTAATATGAAACGAATCCTTACACTTTTTGCTGTCCTGCTGATGGGTGCTACAGTTGTTACCGCACAGGATGAAACACCGGTCAAACTAAATGACGGTAAATGGACCACTTCTTCAACACCCGCTCTTAAAGTGAGTGAATTCTTCTTTAACAACTGGGCCACCAGTGGTAACTCGCAAATCGATGCCACAGCTACCTTTTTCGGTAACTATAAGTACACACATCCCAAATTTGTGTGGGACAATATTGCCGACCTTGCTTATGGTTATGCTTGGCAAGACCTTGCGGAAAGCGAAGAACTACCCTTCTTTGAAACCCGCCGTAAGAGCAATGATAAGATAGACCTTACCAGTGCCATCTCGTGGAATGCCTATAAAGGCTGGGGTGCAAGCTTCACCGCCAATCTGAAAACCCAGTTTGGCAGAGGTTTTGAGTATAGTGGAGTTGGAGACAATCAAATAGAGAAAGTTATTTCAGACTTTTTCGCTCCTGCCTACCTCACTACAGCACTCTCCTTTGAGCATAAACGTGCCGATTGGTCAGTCTCCCTCTCTTTCCTCACCGGTAAGACAACTTTCGTTTACAATGATTCACTTATTGCTGCTGGTCGCAACTATGGTGTGTTGCAGGATGACGATTTCAGAAGAAACGATCCCAAAACATTCAATCACGCCTATTTCGCACTTGGTAGCTACGTTAAGGCCCAGTACCTTAAGAAAGACATCTTACCAAACCTCGATCTCTATGCTCGTGCTGAACTCTTCTATGATTATAAGAAACCCAAGAACATGGCTTGGGGTGAGAATATGGCATCCGAGTCAAAATACACTCTAGCAGAAGGTGAAGATTGGACTACCTTACAGAATAAAAAATGGTTTGCCAGACGTGCCTTCGAGACAGATCTCGACTTTGAGCTGAAACTCGACTACCGTTTTGCCAGCTTTGTCTCAGCCAATTTTGCCCTCAATCTGAAATGGGATACCGATTTCAGCGGTATGGGCAATTGGAACCATTGGCAGGTGTATCAAATGGCAGGTGTCCAGTTCTATCTAAACTGGAAAACTCCTAGACCTGGCGTCGACTAATGAGTAATTAATTCTATATGCCTAGTCGAAGCCAATCTCACTGGTTTTGGCTAGGCTTTATCGTATAAATTTATAATACAATGAAAAAAATAAGTCGTCTTTTCCTTTCGGCAGCCCTACTCGCATTGGTAGGATGCAGTCAGAAACCCACCAATTCAATGACCTACCGTCCTTTGGGAAATACCGGACTTGAAGTAAGTGAAATCAGTATTGGTTGTGGTGGTTTCGAAAAACTAGATTCTGCTGGCTCTATAGCCTTGATGGAGATGGCTTTAGACAGCGGAATGAACTACATAGATATCTATGATGCAAACCCCAAGACTCGTTCAAATATCGGAGCAGCCCTCAAAGGTCGTCGCGACCGCATGATAATACAAGGCCATATCGGAACAATCTTTAAAGATGGTCAGCACACCCGTACCCGCGACCTAGAGGAAACAAAACAAGGCTTCGAAGACCTCTTGCAACGCCTTGGAACCGATTATATCGAAGTAGGTATGATACACATCACCGACAGCCCAGAAGAGTGGAACAAACTAGAAGGAAGTCCTTTCCTTGAATATGTGTTCCAGCTCAAAAAAGAGGGCAAAATAAAACACATCGGTGTCAGCAGCCACAATGCCGAAGTGGCACTTATGGCTGCAAAAAGTGGTTGGATCGAAGTCATCATGTTCTCACTCAACCCAGCCTTTGACCGTCTGCGTGGCGGAGCCATACCATGGGAGGAAGGTGCCATGGACAACCTCCAGGCAGGCATCGACCCTGTGCGAGTAGAGCTCTACGACTATTGTGCCTCTCACCATATCGGGGTAACTGTGATGAAAACCTTTAGTGGTGGCGGCCGTCTGTTGGATGCCAAAACGTCGCCTCTCGGTGTCGCCTTCACCCCCGAACAATGCATAGCCTACTGCCTTGCCAAGCCCTGCATCTCCACCTGCATCCTAGGAGTTGACAATACCGACGAACTACTTGCCGACCTCCATTATCTGCATGCCACAGATGCTGAGAAAGACTATACCTCCGTCATGCAGCCAGCCAAGGCCGACCGAGGGGGCCAATGCACCTACTGCAACCATTGCTCGCCCTGTCCTCAGGGAATACCCATTGCCAAAATAAACGAGATGCTAGACAAGTCCCAAAACGAAGGACTAACCCCTGAACTTCAGGCTCAGTACGATGCTCTTCCCCATCATGCATCCGAGTGTACCCATTGTGGAAGCTGCATGACACGCTGCCCATTTGGTGTAGATGTTCCGCAAAAGATGGACGAAGCCGCCAAAGTCTTTGGCAGATAATTACACATTAATACATAGCAGGCCGATATTCTCACCATCCTTATTATGGAATATCGGTCTGTTTTATATGTGATGAAATATTATAACTCCAAACACAATTATCATGGCAAGTAATCCAAATCTTGTGCAATATATTGTAGACCAGTGCGGTGGTGAAAGTTTGATATCTGTCCGTAAAATGTTTGGCGACTATGGGATTTACCGTCAGGGCAAAATCTTTGGGCTTATATCTGACAACGGCCTGTATATTAAACCCACCGAACAAGCCCGTCTACTGCTCCGCTCCGAGGTGATGCGACCTCCCTACGAAGGGGCAAAACCATATTTCTATATTGAAGAAGTCGACGACCGCGAATATTTGACTGCCCTAGCCAAAATCACAACTGACAGTCTTCCAGACTCCAAGTCCAAGTCAAAGTCCAAATAAAAACCGCCCAAATCTCTCACTTCTACCATCAAGGCTCGGTGTATGGTCATTCGATATAGGCTCGTTTGCCATCCTATTTCCGTCTAAAAGTCTCAAAACTAGCTCGTTCAAAGAGTAGATTGAATTAATAAACGTTTATAGAGCTGCTTCGCTGGTTTGTTATTTGTTAAAAAGATATAATTTAATAATGGTGTGTAACAAAAAGACATCTCCTAGCTACATACAAATATAGTGCGACAGAATAATCGCCTATAACATCTTATATAATGCGACATATAATGCGACAGAATAATCGCCGATAACATCTTATTAATGATAATAAACAAGAGCCTTTAACGTTATTATAATAAAATAGTTAAATGACAATATATTATGAAAACAATCGCTTCTTTATCAAAACGATTAGTGCTTGTATGCGTGGCGTTACTGTATTACTGCAGTAGCTACGCTAAGCCGGAGGGAGATTCGGACAAGACGTTATCGCCCTATTTCGTCGTTATCAGTGAAAACCCCGAGACGGACGAGTTGCCGCTGAAAGAGACCTCTGTCAGTGCCACGGTGGTTGGTTCGATAGCTGATGTTACTGTGCGTCAGGTGTATGTCAATAGCGGGAAAAACCCGTTGGAGGCCATCTACACCTTCCCAATGTCTACCAAGGCAGCTGTATACGGCATGCAGATGACTATTGGCAGCCGTATAGTGCGTGCCCAAATAGAAGAGAAGAAAAAGGCGCGTGCCGACTACGAGAAAGCCAAGCAAGAGGGCAAACGTGCTTCGTTGTTGGAGCAGAGCCGCCCCAATGTGTTCACCATGAATGTGAGCAATATCATGGTGGGTGACACTATCGTGGTGGAGCTGAACTACACTGAGCTGCTGGTGCCTGAGAAAGGGGTGTATAGCTTTGTCTACCCCACGGTTGTAGGTCCGCGCTACTCCAACAAGAGCAAGTCGGCATCCGGCCCCGACGACCAGTTTGTTGCCACGCCTTACACCAAAGAGGGAGTCAAGCCCGCCTACAAGTTCAAATACGAGCTGACCATCCGTTCGGGCATACCTATTCAGGACGTCGCTTGTAGGACTCACAAGATGATTATTTCGCATCCCGACATGAAAAAGGCCGTTGTGCGACTCGACAAGTCGGAGTCCAGCGGAGGCAACCGTGACGTGGTGGTTGACTATTCGTTGCAGGGCGGTGACATACAGTCGGGTGTGATGCTATATGAGGGTAAGGATGAGAACTTCTTTTTGCTGATGGTTCAGCCGCCCAAGAAGGTGCTGAAGGAGAACATACCGCCCAGAGAATATGTCTTCATCGTAGATGTGTCGGGTTCGATGTGGGGTTTCCCGATGGAGATATCCAAGAAATTGATGCGCAATCTGCTGCTAGGCTTGAACAAGGGCGACAAGTTCAATGTGCTGCTCTTTTCAAGCAATGCAGCGCTGTTTAGTCCACAGTCGGTGGATGTCACCGAAGAAAATGTGGAGAATGCGATGTCGTTTATCCAGGGTTCCAACCAATGGAGCGGCACCGAGGTGATGGATGCACTGGAGACTGCCTATGCCATACCGCAGGCAGACGCGGACGTGTCGCGCACCTTTGTGATACTTACTGACGGATATGTGACTGTGGAAAAAGAATGCTTTAATATGGTCCGTCAGCACAACGATGAGGCCAACTTCTTTGCCTTCGGTATAGGAAGCAGTGTTAACCGATATATGATTGAGGGCATGGCCTTTGCCGGTAATGGCGAGCCGATGGTAGTGGTCGGGGCCGACGAAGCGTTGGCGGCTGCCGAGCGTTTCCGCCAGTATATCAACACCCCAGTGCTCACACACATCAAACTTGGCACTGGCAGCTTCAAGGCTTATGATATTGAGCCTGCCACAGTGCCAGACATGATGGCTGAGCGTCCCATTATGATATTTGGCAAGTACAAAGGAAAGGCGGCTGGTACGATAACACTCTCTGGCAAGGTGGGTCGCAAGGCCTATAAGCAGAGTTTCGATCTCTCACAGGTGAAGCCCGATGACGGCAATGCCGCCCTGCGCTATCTATGGGCACGCGAGCGTATCAAGTATTTGGACTATATGGTGGACGGACCAGAGGACAGCCCTGAGGCGAAAGCTATCTTAGCCTTAGGATTGAAATACAACCTTATGACCAATTACACCTCTTTCATAGCCATTGATGAGCAGGTGGTGAACAAGGATGGCAAGCAGACCACTGTCCGACAGCCCATACCCTTGCCTGAAGGGGTGAGCGACTATGCCGTGGGTCATGAGACGGCGAATTTGAAGATGAGTGGTGCTAGTAGAGCCGTGGGTGGCGTGTTGCTTGAGGAAGAAGAGATTGAAGAAGAGATATATATGGTTGTAGAGTCCGACCCCGAATTTCCCGGAGGTATGGATTCGTTGTATGCGTTTATCCAAAGGAACCTTGTTTATCCTCAGCAGGCTAAGGAACAGGGTGTTGAAGGAACGGTGATTGTCTCTTTCACCGTGGAGAAAGATGGAAGCATCAGCAACCTAAAGGTGCTTCGTGACATTGGCGGTGGCTGCGGGGCTGAAGCGGTGCGAGTGTTGATGAAGATGCCTAAGTGGAAACCTGGCAAACAGCGCGGTGTGGCGGTGAGGACACAGTTCCACTTACCAATCAAATTCAATTTGAGGAGCAAGCAGTGAGGCTGAGAATACTGCTATGCTGCCTGCTGTGTGCGGTGTCGTTCCTATCCTGCCACGAGAGGAACGACACTGCCGTTGTTGACGTCAACGACACCGTGGTTATCGCTGCCGACACCATTCCTCGTGCCTCTATCACCTTCATCATGGGCGAGGACAACTGGGCTTACAACCAGTACTACACCTTGGCCAACCACTACTACCGTATGAGCCAGGAGGATAGGACCGACATGGTAGTGGAAGGGCTCAGCTCGTTGAGTCAGGTGCTGGAATATCTGCAGAATCATCCGCCTGCCAACGGACGGCCATACGGGTTGGTAAATATTGTAAGTCACGGCAACGAGTTTGTCGACCTTCAGTTGAGAGTTGTTCCCGGGGGTGAACGCACTTCGGTCGAGACGTTGTTTCGCGCCTGGATAGAGAATGGGTTGACTGCGCCAGACAGTACCGTTGTAGATAGCCTCACTACCATCTTTCTCCATGGCTGTGCTGTGGGGCAAAACCGGTTGCTATTGACCTTGCTGGCACGTGTGTTTGGCGAAGGACACGGGGCGACGGTCAAGGCATCAAAATTGTTTGAGTACTATGCTTATCTGTCCCGTAATAGAAATCCCCAGAGTGTGCAACACTATTATGCGCGGACCTGGTATGCCTTTTATCACCCCGATTCGGCCATTGATGAGAAGGCTATGTTACGTCAGCTACGCCGCCGTTATCCTCACGACACCACCCACTGGCACGAAGGGCTAAGACGGAGGTTTCAGGAGAATCCATCGCAGTTGTACCACTATAGTTTCGAAGTGCCATGCGTCTATGAGGAGACATACGCTGAGGGCGACAATCCGCCCTCCGTTTACGGCCAGCATCAGCGAGAGCGGTGGCTGTCGGGGCATTCCGATTTTGCCGAGTTGATTGCAACAACCCACATTCCACAGCGGTATTTTCAGATTAAGTTCTACCGATGTACTTATCTCCATGGAGATCGGCTGGTGTATGGCCTCAAAGTGAAGGCTAGGGCAGGGGTGGTCTGTCTCATCCAGCCACTGACGCAGAGCGACTCCACTGGCATTCCCTTCGTACCATATCGTCCTGAGGGACACGATACCTCCATTTTTACCATTGCTGCCTATCGCCAGCCTACCATAGTGGGGCCCTGCCAGTGTTTGGCTGTGCGGCCAGCAGCGATTGAAACCTTTCTATGTCAGAAAAAAGATGTACCTTTGTAGTATGAAAGCTATTGATATTTTTGACATATTTGACAGACAGATAGCCCAATACCATACTGCCGACTCTACCACCGAACCCTCTCACAACCCCTTTGGTGAGGGCTCGTTCGAGTTTCTGTTGTGGGAAAAGAGCTTTATTGATACAGTCCAGTGGCATTTGGAGGACTTGATTCGTCCTAACGATGTCGATCCCGTAGAGGCCTTGCGGCTAAAGCGATGGATAGACCGCTCCAATCAGCAGCGTACTGACATGGTGGAACGTATTGATGACTATTATATGCAGCAATTTGCATCAGTGACGCCACTTCCTGATGCCAAGATTAATACTGAGACACCCGCATGGGCCTTGGATAGGCTTTCTATCTTGGCGTTGAAGATATACCATTTTGCCATCGAAGTTCATCGCACCGAAGTCAGCACCGAACAGCATGCCCGTTGTCTGGCTAAATACAATATCCTCATTGAGCAAAAAACAGATTTAATCACTGCCATCGACGATCTTTTGCAAGACCTTTCGCAGGGTCGTAAGAAGATGAAGCTCTATCGCCAGATGAAGATGTATAACGACCCCCAACTCAACCCCATGTTATACGGCAAGAAGTGAGTGGGGGGCAATATAGAAGGCGTGTGCTAGTCGTTAGGCTGTCGGCACTGGGCGATGTGGCTATTCTGGAGCCTGTGTTGCGTCAGCGTGCTGCGGCTAACCCCGATGTTCTTTTTCTTGTCGCAGCACCGCCACGACTTGAGCCACTGTTCGGTGGAATGGCCAATGTGCATTATCTACCTACCGTTAAACGTCAGCGGCCTCGACAGCTATATAGGCAGTTGGCCGCCTCCAACCCCCATATAGTGGCCGACATGCACCATGTGTTGCGTACTATAGTTGTGGACTGGCTTTTTAGGCTGCATGGAGTGAAGGTGCGTAGTTTGTATAAGCAGAGATTGTCTTTTCGTACTTTTCGCCAGCCCATCTGGCAACGCTACGACCGGGTTTTCGAACGCTGTGGATTGAGTGGGACGGTAAAAGAGGATGGTTATTGGGAGGTGAAGTCGGCATCCGATAGCCGTCGAGTGGTGGGTGTAGCCCCCTTTGCCCAACATCAAGGCAAGATATGGCCTTTGGAGAAGATGGAACGACTTGTGGCAACATTAAGTCAGAAAGGCTGCCAGGTGTGCCTGTTTGGCAGTGCAGATGAGGCGGAGCTGTTGGATGCCTGGGCGCAAAGATACAAAGGGGTGAAATCGTTGGCGGGACGCTATGGTTTTGCCGAGGAGATGCAGCAGATTGCCTCGCTTGATGTGATGGTGAGCATGGATTCTGCCAATATGCATTTTGCCTCATCGCTAGGAGTGCCCGTGGTGAGCATTTGGGGGGCTACGCATCCCTGCCGTGGCTTCTATGGCTGGAGGCAGGATCCCTCTTGGGCGGTGCAACACGAGATGAAGTGCCGCCCCTGCTCCAAGTATGGCAACAAGCCATGTCGCCGTGGCGATTACCCATGTCTTCAGAGTATAGAACCCTCAGAGGTATTGGAACGGATTGATAAGATGCTGGGCCTATGATAGAATACATATCAGATAAAGAGCATTATACCAAAGTGTTGGAACGCTGCATGCGTGTGCGTCACGATCTTTGGATTGGTACCGCTGACCTGAAGGACCTCTATGTGGCGCGCGACACTGGTTCTGAGCCTTTCTTGGCAGTGTTGGACCGGCTGTTGAGGCAGGGGGTAGAGGTGCGTCTGCTACATGCTAAAGAGCCCGGCGAGAACTTTCGTGAGGATTTCGACCGCTACCCGGGCCTTTGGTCAAGGTTGGAGCGTCGGCTATGTCCTCGAGTCCATTTCAAGCTGCTTGTGTTTGACTGTGCCGAGGTCTATATTGGCTCAGCCAACCTTACCGGAGCCGGCATGGGTATGAAAGGCGACAGCACGCGCAACTTTGAGGCGGGTATTCTTACCGACGACCAATCTTTGGTTGATGCTGCCGCCGGCCACATTGAGGGTATCTGGCAGGGACGCCACTGTGCCAAGTGCAGGCGCAAAGCCTTTTGTGGCGACAGAATCAATGTACGATAAGAATTGATGATAAGATGCAAAAGAGCTTAAATTCATTGTTATTGCTATTTGTATTGTTGCTGGTAGCAGTTGTGGCGTTGTGTTGTGGCGGAGGGCAGCATGAGGAGCCTCGAAGAGGACGTTTTTCTGTCAGTGATACAGAGCAGGTGGACTTTGCTCCTGGCAATCTGGATGAGGATGGGCGTAGCTTTGTGGCACATCAGTGGGACTATGGTTGGCTTTTTGGTTGGGGAACGGGCGACCGTCCTAGCGACACCATTGACGATTGGCACGAGTATGTCCGCTTCGATGATTGGGGCAGTCGTATTGGTGGTGGTTGGCGCACACCTACTGCCCAAGAGTGGCACTACTTGCTTTTCGAACGCAAAGATGCCGACCAAAAACACACAGTTGCTACAGTCAATGGCATGCCGGGGTTGATGTTGCTGCCCGACGATTGGGTGCTGCCAGAGGGGTACACCTTAGTGAGCGGAGCTACAAGCTGGGATGCCAACAGTTATACCGCAAGCCAGTGGGATGAGATGGAACGTGCTGGAGCTGTATTTCTGCCTGCCGCAGGCTTCCGCTGGGGCGCGATGTGCTACTCATTCCAATGTCAAGGCCTATATTGGTCTTCTACCATACAGAGCGAAGGTTGTCCCTACACCATGCACTTCGACAGCAATGTTCTTGCCGTCGACTGGGATAATACACCCCAATTCGGGCAGTCGGTGCGACTGGTGCGTTAGAGAAGAATGGTTGCATCTCTTTTATAAGTATCGACCTTTGCCCACCGAATGCTCAACTATTGGTCACTATTCAAGTGGCAGTGAGATGGTGAAGGTGGTGCCTTGTCCGAGTTCGCTGGTGAGAGAGATGCGGCCTTTGTGGAGGGCAACTACTTGGGAGACGTAGTTGAGGCCGATGCCGAAACCTTTGACGTTGTGGACATCGCCTGTCGACACTCGATAGAATTTTTCGAAAATATGCTTTTGGTCTTCTTTGGCTATGCCGATGCCATTGTCGGCTATTTCGAGGATTGCACAGCTGTCGCGAGTGAATGTAGTGATGGTTATATGTGGCTGGCGTTCGGAGTATTTGATTGCGTTGTCGATAAGGTTGTGAATCATGTTGGAGATGTGGAGCTCGTCGGCAAAGAGTATGCCATTGATGTCGCCAAGGTGAGTTTCGATGGTGCCCTGGCGGTTTTGTATGGTGAGTTTGAAGTTTTTGATGGATGAGAGTACGAGGCTGTTGAGGTCGATTTCGTTGAGGTTGAGAGAGAAGTTTTTGCGCGACATCTTTGCACTTTGTAGGAGGGTTTCGATAAGTATCCTCATACGTCGGTTTTCGTCGCTGATGATATTGATGAAGTTGAGGCGTGTGGTGGAATCGCTAGTGACGGACTCGTCTTCAAGCATTTCGCAGGCAAGGCTGATGGTGGCAATGGGAGTTTTGATTTCGTGGGTCATGTTGTTGATGAAGTCGGTTTTCATCTCGTCGAGCTTGCGTTGGGACGAGATGGTACGCAGTGAGATGATGAAGAGTAGTGTGATGAGGAGAATCATGAAGAGGCTGATGACGGTGTAGAGGTTGGTGTCACTGCTGAGAAGCATGGGAGCCGAGGGGAAGGCGAGGACCACGAAGAGGTTGTCGTCGGAGGAGATGCCATGAGGGTGGAATGAGTATTTGTAGGCGGTGTTGCGGAGGTCATCCTCGTTTGCGTCGGCACTAGAATAGAGCAATGAGTCATCCTCGGCAAGGAGTACGCCTATATAGGGGTTGATGTCGACACCGTTGATGATTAGTTCTTCCCTTATCAATGAATCGAGCAGGGGAAAGTTGAGCTTTGAGGCATCGATAGAGTTGTTGATGTCGATGGTGGGGTTGTTTCTACTCTGAGTCTGTTTGATGGTGCCTAATAGTCTGTTGCGAGCATTGAGGAGGGTGTTGTATTGTGTAAGCGTGTTCTCATCAGCAGGGGAGAGGTGGGCACCAATCTTGGGAAAGGCGCTGTCTTGAGTGGAAATGCCGAAGAGTACACGCTGTTCGTCGTAGAAGAGTTCTTCGTTGAGGCGAATGATGTCTTGCATCTTTTCGTTGAGCTCGTCGATGCGGCGGAAGCGTTGTAGTCGGTAACGCTCCTTTTGTGATACGTAGTCTTCAATTTTCATCTGGTCTAGCTGGGCAAAGACATCGTCGATGGCGTTGTTCACGCTGATATTAAACAGGTTTTCGCTTATCTTGGCAGACTTCTTGGTTTGGCTGATTTGGATAATAATCAAGCTGATGGAAGCAAGTGCGAAAATTGAGGACAACAATAATAGCAGGTGTCGTTTCATAAACATAACTGTTTGCTCATATAACGGAAACTGGGGTGAAAAATTATTTTTTACTTAATAAATAAGAAAAAAATCTTATTTTTGCATCCTCATATAAAGCTGAGGATGGATTGGAAACGTCCGTAACTCAATTAAATAGAAGAATAGATGAAGATAGGTATTATAATAGCAATGGATATTGAGTATCGCAAGATGTGCGAAGCCTTAGGCGGCCAAGCCGTGGGCAGCATCAACGGTAACGAGATTGTATTGTGGCAGTGCGGCATCGGAAAGGTGAACGCAGCCGTGGGCACTATGCAGTTGGTGGCTGAGCATCATCCCGATTGCATCATCAGCACCGGTCTAGCAGGAGGTATAGACGAGAGCCTGCATGTGATGGATGTGGTGGTGGGCAGCCAGACGGCTTATCATGATGTGTGGTGCGGAATGGGTAACGAATATGGCCAGATTCAGGGTATGCCTGCAAGGTTCGATGCACATCCGTTGTTGCTTCGTTGTGCGCACGATATAGCTGTAGGGAATACGGTGCAGGTGAAAGAGGGTTTGATATGTACCGGCGACCAGTTCATCACGGATCATGATGCGCTATCGCGCATTAAGAGCCGTTTCCCCGACGGTTTGGCTTGCGAGATGGAGTCTGCCGCCATTGCACAGGCGTGCCATATTCTTGGCATCCCGTTTATGAGCATTAGGGTTATCAGCGACACTCCTGGCAACACCGAAAACCATCAGCAGCAGTGGGACGAGTTCCTTGCATCTATGGGTGAACGCTCGTTCCTCTTTATGAAGCAGTATCTTGACTGCCTGCAATCGGAGCTTTGAACAGAGCAATTCATTTGGAAATTTGAAAGATATTAATAAACTATACTAGACATTTTTTTACTTACAATGAAAACAATACCCAGCTTCACGATTGACCATATACACCTGCTTCGCGGCATATATGTGTCGCGCAAAGACCAAATAGGCAATGATGTTGTCACAACATTCGATATACGTATGAAGGAGCCCAATCGCGAGCCAGCCCTAGGGCAAGGGGCGATACACACCATTGAGCATCTGGCGGCCACCTATTTGCGCAACGACCCCCAGTGGGCAGACAGGATAGTATATTGGGGTCCAATGGGCTGTCTGACTGGCAACTATTTGCTAATGCGTGGCGACTTACAACCCAAAGATATTATAGGACTTATGCGTGACACGTTTCGTTTTGTGGCAGAATATGAAGGGGATATTCCAGGCGCTGCCCCCAAAGACTGTGGCAACTATCTGTTGCACGACTTGCCTATGGCCAAATGGGAGTCGGCCAAATTCCTTCATGAGGTTCTGGAACAGATGACCATAGACAACATGCGTTATCCCACACAGGAATAATAATAAAAAAAAATTGCTCCACACACAATATTATTTCAAAAGAGTAGTTATATAACCGTTTTTATTGACCAATTGGCCCCGTAGTTCAGTTGAATAGAACGTCGGATTCCGGTTCCGAAAGTCGTGGGTTTGAATCCCGCCGGGGTCACAAATAATACTTCCAAAAGTGAAGAATATTTCCCTTTTTTTTCGTGATTCAAAGCCTTTTTCTCAGTTGGTGGGGCTTTTGTTTTTATTTGTTATGGGCTTTATCCTGGCCCTGGGTGTACAGATGCTTTTTCCGGCGGGTTATGATACTCCGGCCTCCATACGGCTCAGCCTTGTGTCGCAATGCTTTGCCCAGTTGTTGATGTTTTTGCTGCCAGCAGTGCTCTTTACGATGCTGTACCAGGGCGGGGGCAAGTGCCTGGCACTCGATTTCAGTGGGCGCAAATGGTTGCTGGCTGGCGTGGCAGTTGTTATATTCCTCCTGTTGGTGCCTATTAACGATTGGCTTACATGGTGGAACGACCATTGGGATTTGGCCTCGCTTGAAGCCACCATGCGCAAGATGTCTAATGCCTCAAAGGAGGCGGTGGAGAGGATGCTTTCGCTTACTGCAATAGGCGAGCTTGTGCTACAGCTATTTGTGGTGGCACTGATACCGGCTGTATGTGAGGAGATGTTCTTTCGGGGGGCTTTGCAGCAATTGTTTGTCCGTTGGTTTGGCAACAACCATGTGGCTATCATAGTCACGGCCCTCGTATTCTCTTTGGCACATGGCGACCTTTATGGTCTGGTGCCTCGTTTTGTATTAGGTCTGTTGTTGGGCTATCTGTTCTTCTTCTCAGGTTCGATGTTGGTGAATGTGTGCGCCCACTTTTTCAACAATGCAATCATTGTCCTCCTATACTTTTTTTATCACAAGGGTACCCTCGCCATGTCTCCCGATGCACCTCTGCAGATGCCGTGGTACACCACCCTTTTCTGCACATTGGCGGCAGCCATACTATTCGTTCAATATTTTGTCAAAAATGGCAAAAAAGATACTCCCGAGCATTCAATATGAGTTGCTACAAGTCAATTAATTGCTCTATTTGGATAAAAATATTTTTATTTGCAAAGTGCTGGTAATTAGTATGTAATGTATAAAAAATTGACTTATAGACATAAAAGAAATAAAAAAATAATTGTCGTATCACATTTTTTTTGTACTTTTGCAGCCAGTTTCACCTTGAAAAAGGTGGTGAATGAACAAATAACATTTAAAAATAATAAGTAACAAATAACATTTAAAAATAATAAGTAATATGACTAAGGCAGAAATTGTTGCTCAAATCGCACAGAAAACCGGTATTGAGAAGGTCGCCATCCAGGCTACCGTTGAAGAATTCATGAATGTTGTAAAGGAGTCTCTCTCTGAGGGAGAGAATGTCTACCTCCGTGGATTTGGCAGTTTCATCATCAAGAAACGTGCTGAGAAGACTGGTCGTAACATCTCCAAGAACACTACCATCATCATCCCTGCTCACAATATCCCTTCGTTCAAACCCGCTAAGACTTTTGTCAACGAAGTTAAAAAGAGTGTTAAGTAAGTAAACAATTAATTCAGTTATAGTATGCCTAACGGTAAAAAACACAAAAGACACAAGATGTCTACTCACAAGCGCAAAAAACGTCTGCGCAAGAATAGACATAAGAAGAAGTAACTATCTTCTTCCCCTAGTCTAAAACATTTTTTCAGCTAAAACAAATTACACACAGGCGTCTTTTCGCCCGCTTGTGTAATTTGTTTTTTACTTTTTTCGAATGAATAAAGAACTAATCGTATCCGCTTCTGAAAACGAAGTCCAAATAGCCCTGTTAGAAGACAAGCAGCTGGTGGAGCTCCACAAGGACAAGACCGGCAGCAAGGTGCAGGTGGGCGACATATACATAGGCAAGGTGCGCAAAATCATGCCTGGTCTTAATGCCGCCTTTATCGACGTGGGTGAGGACAAAGACGGCTTCGTACACTATCTTGACCTCGGCACCAATTACGCTTCAGTGATGAAGTATACCAAGCTGGCAATGAATGGAGATGCCTCCGTCAAGTCGCTTAAAGATTTCAAGATAGAACCTATTTTGGAGAAAAACGGCAACCTTGCCAATATCCTCAAAGTGGGGCAGTTGGTGTTGGGACAAGTGGCCAAGGAACCCATCTCGACCAAAGGGCCCAAGCTCTCAGGTGATATATCCTTTGCTGGGCGATACTTGGTGCTAACTCCCTTTATCAACCGGGTATCAATATCGCAGAAAATAAAAGGTGGCGAAGAGCGCAACCGCCTCCGTCGTCTTATCCAAAGTATCAAACCCGAGAACTTTGGTGTCATAGTGCGCACTATTGCCGAAGGCAAAGGCGTGGCCGAGCTTGATGCCGATATGCGGCAGCTTATGTCGCAATGGGAGAACCTCACCGAAGG
This sequence comes from Bacteroidales bacterium, assembly GCA_017428115.1. GTDB lineage: Bacteria > Bacteroidota > Bacteroidia > Bacteroidales > P3 > Colimorpha. Next base: position 15,790 of record JAFRRK010000034.1, read on the forward strand.
CCTCAAGCACATCACAGGCCCGAAGAAGCTCATCTCTGAGCTCAGCACAACGTCTGTGCTCCTTCGCGATGTGCTCACCGACGACTTCTCAAACATCTACATCGATAATGAGAACCTCTACAACGAGGTGCGTAACTATATCCACACCATATCGCCCGACAAAGAAGACATTGTGCACCACTATAAGATGGAAACGCCCATCTTCGAGAACTTTGGTGTCGCCCGCGACATCCGCCGTGCTTTCGGACGTATTGTGACCATCCGTTCAGGTGTATACCTATATATAGAGCACACTGAGGCCATGCATGTTATCGATGTGAATAGTGGCAACCATATCAAAGCCGGACAAGGGCAGGAGGACACTGCCCTGCAGGTCAACCTCGAGTCGGCCAAAGAGATAGCCCGCCAGCTGAGACTGCGTGATATGGGAGGCATCGTCATCATAGACTTTATCGACCTTGCCAAAGCCGAGAATCGTAAGCAACTATATGACTACATGTGTTCGGAGATGTCGCGCGATAAGGCCCGCCACACCATCTTGCCGCTCAGTAAATTCGGTCTTATGCAGATAACTCGTCAGAGGGTCCGTCCAGCCGTCGAAGTCGACGTGCAAGAAAAATGCCCCTTCTGCGATGGCACAGGCACTATCAAGTCGAGCCTGGTGGTGGTAGACGATATCGAATCAAATCTACGCTATCTTGTTACCTCTCAAAACGAGAAGAAACTGACCATCATCACTCATCCTTATGTATATGCCTACCTCACCAAGGGGCTCCGCAGCGTACGCCGCCAATGGATGAAAAAATACAAAGTGCGTCTCACTATCAAACACTCAGAGTCGTTTGGACTCCTAGACTACAAGTTTTACAACGCCGCAGGCGATGAAATATCCATGTAGACAACACCTACCAATCGTCTTCCTTGTGCTTGCCATGTCCCTCACGGTCACTTTGCAGGCACAAGGAATCGACGTTTCGAAATTTCAGGGCACCATCAATTGGCAGAAAGTGGCCAAAAGCAAAAAGGTGAAATTCGTATACATTCGTGCCACAGAAGGCACTTCCATCAAGGACCCTAAGTATAAAGCCAATGTCGACTCTGCCCGAAATTACAAAATCTATGTGGGAAGCTATCATGTGTATAGTAGTAAAACCACAGCATACCAGCAGTTTGCAAACTTCAAATCCGTTGTGTCGAAGAAGAAGCAGGACCTTATTCCTGTCCTCGATATAGAAGGGCATCACAGTGGGCGGCTTGACATGGCACGTGTCAACAAACTGCTCGAACTCATGGAAAAAGAATACGGCGCTAAGCCCATGATATACACCAGCGAGAAAGTATACCGAGAACACTTTGCAGGCAAGCGCTACCGAGCCTATCACATCTTTATTGCCAACTATCATGGCACTCCCACCGTGCGCTACACCCTTTGGCAACACTCAACAACCGGCCGTATCAGTGGCATCAAAGGAGATGTGGACTTGGATAAATTCCACAAAAAACACAGCCTATACGACATCCTCATGCCCAAGCATCGCAAGAAGCAAGCCCCTGCCGCTGACTCCACCGCCAAGAAGTGCGACTCCACCAAGCGCGACAGCACCAAAGCGCCGGCCACTAAATAGTCGCCATCTCCAAACCTCATCATGCCTTTTTTAGTGCAATATTAAAAGAAAAAAGAGTTTTTACAGCGACATACTTGTAACTCATCCCCTAGAGTGTCCAAACCGCTCATTTGCAACACTTCCCTGTGGATTCAAGTTTGTCATAGCAATAGTAATGGCGAATTAAATCATTGAAACTGTAATTGTAATCGGGCCCTATCGTTTTTTTTCTCAAAAGTGGCACCCTAATTATTGCCTTTTTTCGGTATAATTATAGCAGAATGGCGATAACAATTACTCACCAATCTTTCACTGCCTTCGTCATGCCTTCGTCGTGCCTTCGCTTCTAGCGACGAAGGGAGAGGCTGGGCAGGGCGAAGGGAAGCAGGGGCTGAAGACTATGAATTATTTCGGTCGCAACCTTTCTTTGTTAGTGCTGAACTATTAGTTCTAACCTCAAAGGCATTCGCTTTGCTGACATCTCCGACCAAGGCCGCTATGGCTGGATTGGACAGCTTAGCAGCTCAGGCATAAGGCCGCCATAGACTGTCGCCTACGACCTGTGTGTAATCACAGGATTGATACGATTTACAGTTTAGAACAGCCGACCTTCGGCAATGATGCTAAAAGAGTGATGAACCAGCAAAATGCTATTAGTGTATAATTGAGGGCGAGAAGGAGATAGGGCCACTATTTTGGGAAAAGAAAAAAATATTATAATTATTTTTGCGAAAAAGCTTACTGATTGCAAAAAAAACGTTATCTTTGCAATCTTGAAAAAGTGTCATTACCACTCTTATTTAAGAGGGGTGAGGAAGTGGTTATGGTTTGAACAATAATTATTTAATAATATAAATATACAGATATGCAAGAAAGTAAACTAGGCCTCGATTTTCAAAAAGTGGAGCACGCACGTGGTGTGGCAAAGCGTATTGCCGACCAGGTGCAGGACTTTGTGGGCAATTATACCACAGTGGCAGTGGAGCGCACTATTTGTCGCCTGCTGGGCATTGACGGTATCGACGACAATGAGGTGCCCCTGCCCAATGTGGTTGTTGACGAGTTGAAGAGCAAGGGGCTGTTGGGACAGGGCATTTGCTTCTTTATGGGCAATGCGGTGTTGGAGACGGGCAAGACCCCGCAGGAGATAGCCGAGGCTGTGAGCAGCAACAAGATGGACATCACTCAACTGCCGATGCACAAGGCTGAGGAGATCAAAGCCGCGTTGCAGCCGTATATTGAGGCGAACATTGCACGCATACGTGCACGCCGCCAGCGGAGGGAAGAGTATATCGCCACAATTGGTGAGGGTAGTAAGCCATATCTGTATATCATTGTCGCCACGGGCAATATTTATGAGGATGTGGTGCAAGCTCAAGCCGGTGCCCGTCAAGGTGCCGACATTATTGCAGTGATTCGTACCACCGGCCAGAGCTTGTTGGACTATGTGCCCTATGGTGCCACGACAGAGGGCTTTGGCGGCACGTTTGCCACCCAGGAAAACTTCCGCATCATGCGCAAGGCACTCGACGAGGTGGGCGAGGAGGTAGGTCGCTATATCCGCCTCTGCAACTATTGTTCGGGCCTTTGTATGCCTGAGATTGCCGCCATGGGCGCCCTGGAGGGTTTGGATGTGATGCTGAACGATGCACTGTATGGCATTCTTTTCCGCGACATCAATATGCAGCGCACTTTGATTGACCAGTATTTCAGCCGTATTATCAACGGCTTTGCCGGTGTTATCATCAACACGGGCGAGGATAACTACCTCACCACTGCCGACGCTTTCGAGGAGGCGCATACCGTGTTGGCCTCCGACTTCATCAACGAGCAGTTGGCCTTGCTGGCCGGCCTGCCCGAGGAGCAGCAGGGACTGGGACATGCTTTCGAGATGGACCCCATGCTGGAGAACGGTTTCCTTTACGAGTTGGCGCAGGCCCAGATGTTGCGCGAGATTTTCCCCAAGGCTCCGCTAAAATATATGCCTCCTACTAAGTTTATGACGGGCAATATTTTCCGTGGACATATACAAGATGCCCTGTTTAACATTATCGGACAGTGGACTCATCAGGGGCTGCAGCTGTTAGGTATGCCTACCGAGGCTATCCACACGCCCTTTATGAGCGACCGCTACCTCTCAATCGAGAATGCCAAATACATCTTCAACAACATGAAAGATATTGGCGAGGAGGTGCAGTTCAAGGAGAACGGTATTATCCGCAATCGTGCCAAGAAGGTGCTCGATGATGCCACCAAACTGTTGGAGGCTATGGAGAGTGAAGGCTTGTTCACCGCATTGGAGAAGGGCATCTTTGCCAATGTGAAGCGTCCGAAGAATGGCGGTAAGGGCCTTGACGGCGTCACGTTGAAGGCGGAGAATTATTTTAACCCATTTGTTGAGTTAATGAAAGGAAAAAAATAAATAAGAAAACCCACTAAACATTTTATATAATGAGCGAAGGTTTGTATTCAATGGAGGCTAAGGATTTCGACAAGACCTTAGACCTAACTAAAATAAAGCCGTATGGCGACACAATGAATGACGGTAAGACTCAGTTGAGTTTTACACTGCCGGTGCCTGCTGGCGACGAGGCAATAGAGGCTGCCAAGCAGCTGATGAAAAAAATGGGGTTTGAAAATCCTCTTGTGGTGTATAGCAAGGAGTTGACAAAGGGCTTCACCTTCTTCAACTGCTATGGCAGCTGCACACACACTGTGGACTACACCACCATCCATGTCCCCAAGGTCGAGAGCAACTCAATGGATATGCACGAATGTGACGAGTATATTCGCGAACATATCGGACGTAAGATTGTGGTTGTCGGGGCCAGCACAGGTACTGATGCACATACCGTGGGTATCGACGCCATCATGAATATGAAGGGCTATGCCGGGCATTATGGCCTGGAGCGTTACGACATGATTGATGCATACAACCTTGGCAGCCAGGTGCCTAACGAGGAGTTTATAGCCAAAGGCATTGAGCTCCACGCCGATGCTCTTATCGTTTCGCAGACTGTCACTCAGAAAGACATCCATATCAAAAACCTCACCGAACTGGTTGAGATGCTGGAGGCCGAAGGACTGCGCGACAAGGTGATACTTATCTGCGGCGGCCCTCGCATCAGCCACGAGCTGGCAAAGGAGTTGGGCTATGATGCCGGTTTCGGCATGAACACATACGCTGACGACGAGGCCTCCTATATCGCCCAAGAGATGGTAAAGCGTGGAATGAAATAAGGCAAGCCCTTTCCTTCAGCAGTTCGAATAGAATTCACACATCAACGTTAAAAATATAGTATTTAAACAATATTCACTATGGAAAAAGAACAAATTAAACCCTTTATCGCCCGTCGCGCCGCCAAGGAGCTTAAGGATGGCGATGTTGTAAACCTTGGTATTGGTCTGCCAACCCTTATTCCGAACTACCTTCCCGAGGGAGTGCATGTGATATTGCAGTCGGAGAATGGTATGATAGGCATGGGCCCCACGCCCGAAGAAGGTAAAGAAGACCCCTGGCTGATTAACGCGGGCGGCGGCTACATTACCTATACCGATGAGGCCAGCACTTTCGACAGCGCAACATCGTTTGGCATTATCCGAGGTGGACACGTCAATGTGTCGGTGCTTGGTGCCATGCAGGTGGACGAAGAGGGCGACCTTGCCAACTGGATGATTCCTGGTAAAAAGACCCCTGGAATGGGTGGCGCAATGGACCTCTTGGTAGGTGCCAAAAAGGTAATCCTTGCCATGGAGCATACGGCTAAGGGCAATCCCAAGATTCTGAAGAAATGCACCCTTCCCCTCACAGCAAAAGGCCAGGTGAACATGATTATCACCGAAATGGGTGTGATGGAGATTACCCCCAAGGGCATTATGCTGACCGAGATAAATCCCGAGTTCACGGTCGAGCAGGTGCAGGCTGCCACCGAGGCAACCCTCATCATTTCGCCCGATCTTAAGGAAATGAAGTAACCATTCTAATAAAAGCATACTACACTATGAAAAGAATCATCCTGTTGTTGGCGGCAATTGTTGGCTTTGTGACCGTTCAGGCACAACAGCATGTGGAGTTTAAGTGGCATCGCATGTATGGCCTTGCAGGCTACGATTTCTCCACCAATATCAACAAACTGACCTATGAGGACAAGGCTACCTTTAACGATTTCTATGCTATCTGCGGATGGCAGGTCCGTAAGGAGTCGGGTATCGGTCTGGGTGTGGAATACAAGTTGGACATGACTGGCGGCTATTCCCAGTTGCCTGTTTTTGTCGAGGTGCGCAGTCATTATCTCCGCAGTCAGATCACCCCGTTCACATCCATCTATGCCGGCTATTCTTTCCCGCTGGGTATGACAGGTGGCACCGATAAGGTGACGCATATCCTCAAAGGTGGAGCCACATGGGGTGTGAATGTGGGAGCTCGCTACGCCATCCCTAATAATTTTGGCAAACTCAGCAAGTATGGTATCAGTGTCTTTGTCGGCTATCAGGGCATCTTTATGGATAAGGTAGAGCTGATAGAGGAAGGCATGATTAACAATGCTCTGCGTGTGCTTATGCAGAATGTCAAGTTTGGTGTCGGCTTCAACTTCTAGTCTATGAAGAAATTGTCTTTGCCTTTTCTCATGCTGTTGTGCTTTAATACTCTTATGGCACAACTGCATGAGGAAATGGGCAATTTGCGTATGGCACCTCGTTCCAATGTGGTGACATATGACGATGAGAATGATATCGAGCATCTCCGCTACGGGGATGCTTCTTCTTTGTTGCCCATTACCGATGAATGGACTGTGTCGAAAGATAGCGGCTACTATATGATGGTGGCCGACTACGATTTCCCTCGCGATTGGCGTCCCTACCGTATCTTCTTCCGCATGCAGGCACCTTCGGGCTACGCCTTGTGGATAGGTGATAATCTAGTAGGCGTCAGCCACGACCGTTCGGCAATAACTGAGTTCGACATTTCCGACCTCATCCGTTTTGGCAAGACAATGCGTCTCACTATCCGTCACATTAGCGGCGACGACGGCATGCTCCTCGACCCCACTGATGCCGACGAACAGCCAAGGTGTACCCTCCTGTTCAAACCATTACTTAATGTTCAAGATTATTCTATTACTGCCGATTATACGCCCAGCACTCAGTCGGGCACCTATGCTATTGAGGCTGATCTCTATCATGTCAAGGCAAAGGGTAAGTGTTATTTAGAAGTAGAGATATGGGACTTAAAAGGCCATCAGGTCGACAAACTGGGCAAATGGTGTTTTTTCGACCATCGTACCCTCTCTAGTCAAACTATCACATCAACCCTAACCAACATCCTCCCGTGGAATGCCGAAGTGCCACGGCTATATACAGCTGTCATACGTCTTTACGATGACAAGATGGTGTTGCAGGACCTTGTTGGCACACGATTTGGTTTCCGCACCATAACATGTCAGGGAGCCTTGGCTCTCAACAACAAGTCTCTCAATCTAAAAGGTGTCACCCTCCAATTGAAAGACGACCTCTCTTCGCCCGATGCACTAAAACGACTACGCAACCAGATGGTATTGATGAAGTGTAACAATGTCAATGCCATTAGAATAGTTGGCGGCAACCCTCAACCCCGACTGTTGGAGCTATGCGACGAGTTGGGCTTTTATGTGGTATGCGATGCCAACCTCTTTCCTCGCTCCACTATGGGACATGCTGTGGCCACCGACAACGAATATAGCGACCTTTTTGTCGACCGAGTGCGCACCCTCTATGGACAATATAAAAACCATCCTTCCATCATAGCCTGGTCACTAGGCCTCAGCCCCGACAATGGGGTATGCATGCAAGCCGCTTATCGTGAACTCAAGCGTCTTGACCCTTATCGCCCTGTCCTCTATGCAGGCGCTCAATATTCTGACAATACTGACATAATAGCCCCGCTGGGTTGCAACCTCGATTTCCTCAATCAATATCTGGCTAAAAGTCAGTCACGCCCCATGCTTATGCTCACCTATGGCAATGCTGTTGGCAATAGCTTTGGCGGAATCTCCCCACTATGGGATAAAGTGAATGACCATGTCAATATTCAAGGCGGATTCCTTGAATTGGCCGACTGGCAGTCTTTTCTCTCTCTTCCCTATCTCGCCGAATGCAAATACCTCTACCGTCCTTTCGATATTCGTATCATCTCTTTTAGTGCCGATGCGGCAGAGTTTGAGATATCAAATCTTAATAATTTCCGTCCCCTGGCTGACTATTCTTTAGATTATGTAATCTGCACCAATCGCAATTCCAATATCGTGGCAGGAGATGTCGCCCTTTCTCTCAAACCAGGGGAGAATAAAACCATTAAACTGAAAGTACCTAGGCTCTCGCTCGATGCCGACGAAGAAATGTCTATCATCTTCACACTTCGTCAACGTGGCCACACCAACACCGTCCCTCGCAACACGGTGCTTTACACCCATCAGATTCTTTTGCCATCTAGTCGTTCACCGGAACAATCGTTTGTGGCAACTGCTGGCAGCCCACTCAATATCCAAAAAGACACCCTTCATGGCGTCCATATATATAATGATGAGCTATCATTGATGTTCAACGACAGTCTCGGTCTCGTCACCTCACTCTCGTTCAAAGGCCATAAGATCATCACTCAACCCATCCGTCTCAATTTCATGCGCACCCCATCCGCCAACGATGCCGTAGACCCCAATGCTCTACGCCAATGGATGCGCTATGGTTTAACCCAAATGGATTGCGAAGTGGTGGCAGCTAACTGCCGTAGGCTCGACGACGGCTCTGTAGGCATTGATGTGATGTCTCGCTACAGTTCCGCTCGTCTTGGCGACCTCTTCGATACCCGACAAACTATAGTGGTATATCCTACGGGCGATATAATGATAAACAACGATATTACCCTTTCTGAGCAGATAAAGACGCTCGCCAAGGTGGGTGTGCAAATGGGGTTGGACAAAGATATGGACACTGCCGAATGGTTTGGACGCACCGTAGAAAGCTATCCTGACAGATGTAATGCTGGCATGATTGCACAAAAGGCTGAAAGCATTGTCAACCTCTTCCACCGTTATCCTTCCGTGCAACATGCAGGCAACTATTCCGACACCCGCTGGGTGGCTTTTCGTAATGCTGAAGTAGGTCTCTATATCGATATCCCCGACACTCTCTGCAACTTTTCCATCTATCCTTATAGCGACGATGAAATGTTTGCTGCCCGCGAAGAAATGGGGTGGCAAAGTGTTAGTGAGCTGGACTATTGGACGCTTAACCTCGATTCGCGAGTGATGGGCGTAGGCTGTATGCAAGGGGGCATTCCCATTCCTGAAACAGCCTTGCTCAAGGCCCATAAATACCATTTCACCCTCCATCTACACCCCTTTGTCTGTAGCGACAGCCCGGCTCATCGATTCCGCGCCATTGCCTATCCCACGGTGGTCTCCAGTGTGGTAGAGATGCCTGTCATAAGCAAAAACCGCGACCGTTTCGATGCTCCCATGGCAGTCTCCATCACCTGTGCCACACCCAAGGCAGAAATACGATATACCCTCGACGGCTCGCTCCCCACAGAGAAATCTACTCTTTACACCAAGCCATTCTCTATCCAGAATAGTGTGCTGGTACGTGCTCGCGCCTTCAAAAAAGGTGAGCCTCCCTCGTTTGTGGCCTCACAGCAATTCACCTTCGACTATGTCGTGGCTTGTACCTATGCCCACAAACCCAACACCCCGTACAATAAAAATGCTTCAAGAGCCCTTTATGATGGTGAGATGGGCGATGTCAACGACCTATCCCATGGTTGGTTAGGCTTCTCTGGACATGACCTACAGGTCGATATGGAATTGGCCAAGAGTATCCACCTCTCCCAAGTGGTGCTACGCTTTGCCCATGTCCCCGACGCTTGGGTCTTCGCACCTGCCAAGGTCTCTATCCAGCTCTCTGCCGACGGCAAACACTTCTCCGACCCCATCCCTGCCACCATCACCTACGATGCTGCCGCTGAATCAATGAACACCACCCAGCTCCAAATAGTCTCTATCCCTGCCGACTATAACGATGTGCGTGTAGTGCGTGTCATTGCCAACCCCATTGTCCGCATCCCTCAGTGGCATCGCGCCAAAGGCCTCAACCCATGGATAATGATAGATGAAGTAGAAATAAAAGAAACCCTCGAACAGTGAGCACCGACCTTTATGCCCGAACCCGTCTTCTTCTGCAGGACGAAGGAATCTCCCTTCTTCGCCACGCTCATGTGCTAGTGGTGGGTCTCGGTGGTGTAGGTGGCTATGCAGCCGAGCAGCTATGCCGTGCCGGCGTGGGTCGGCTCACACTTGTCGATGGCGACGTGGTCGCTCCCACCAATCTCAACCGCCAGCTCATCGCCCTCCGCTCCACCGTTGGGCAACCCAAGGCACAGCTGTTCCAACAACGTTTCTACGATATCAATCCCGACTGCCAAGTAGTAGCCCTGCAGGAGTATCTCCGCGACGAGCGTACCGTTGAACTCCTACAGTCCGACCATTACGACTGTGTGGTCGACTGCATCGACACACTCTCCCCCAAAGTATTCCTTCTCTACCATGCCCACAGGCTCTCTATCCCTACAGTCAGCTCCATGGGCAGTGGCGGTAAACTCGACCCCTCACAGGTCCATGCGGCCGACATATCCAAAAGTCACACATGCCCTCTGGCCGCCATGGTACGCAAACGCCTCCACCACATGGGTGTATACACTGGTATACGCGTCGTGTTCTCCACCGAGAAAGTACCCCCCCATGCCATGGTGGAAGACCCTTCCGACAACCATCTTACCACCATAGGCACCATCTCCTACATGCCTCCCCTCTTTGGCTGCATGATAGCTGCCGAAGTGGTCTTTTTATTAACCCAAAAACATCAACCAAACCCATCAAACCCACAATGAACAAAATCCATACCTTATTAATTGCCATAGTCATTGTTGCATTCTTCACCTCATGCAAAGTCGACTTCTCTCCCAATGCCCCATGGCGCGACTTGCCCAGCATCTATTGTGTCATCGACCCTGAAGAAGACACCGTATGGGCGCGTGTACAGCGTTGCTATTTGGGCGAAGACAACCTCTACAACTATGCACCCATAGCCGACTCCAACTATTATGCTCCTAACGACATATCCGTCCATCTCTTAGTATGGAAAGGACAACTCGAAAACGGTGTCACCCTAGTCCCCTCCACCCAGCTCCTACGTCGTTGGGAACTCACCTACACTGAGCGGCCGGGCAAACCCGAAGGCAACTTCCCGTCAGGTATGCAACCACTCTACTACTGTGTGCCCGGGTCGCGACAGCTCACCCACGACACTGGTTGCGTGTTCCAGATTATCGTTGTCAGCAACTCCACTGGCGAAACCCTTGCCTCAGCCACCACCACACTGGTGGGTTTCCTCGACAAGACCATACGTGGTCGTGACAGCACCGAGGCAGTTCTCGTCCTCCCCAGCTCTGCCCGTGCCCAAGAGTTCGGCTTCCGTGTGGGCAGCCGAGGCTCTATCAAGTGGAACACCATCCCTCGGGGACGTTACTATCAGCCAATCGTCACATTCTACTATCGCAAAGGCAACGACACCCTCAGCATCGACATCACAGGCACCCCCTTGCCCAACACCAACAATGCCAGCCAGCTCACCTCCAAGTCCATCACCTCCGAACGCTTCTACTCCGTCATCAAAAACCACCTTCGAAACAATACCGACACACTCTACTTTGTCAACAACGTCGATGTCACCATCCTGGCATGCAACGAAGACCTCAAGGCATACATCACCTCACAAGGCATCAATGCAACCACCGGACAAGAATACAACACCTATTCCAATATCGAAGGCGGCGTTGGTATATTCGGTTCGCGTCGCACACACATCCGTGTCAATGTCCCCAGCGACTCCGTCGGCACCCCCTCAGCGCAATACATCCCCTTCGAACTCAAAAACCTTGGTGTAGGTTTTTATGGCTTTTTCAGCAAATAATAACCTTTGATAGTTAAGAATTAAAAAAGGTTTGAGCCACATGAAAAGTGGCGTAATAGTCACTTTTTTATATTATTTTTTTTATTTCAAAGACTAATTCAAAAAATAGTTGTATCTTTGCATTTCGATTGAAAATAATAAAGTAACATTATATCAATAAATTACATTAAATAAAATGAACGTAACAAGAGAAAATCTAGGAGAATTGGACCTTTGTATCAAAATAGAGGTTGCCGAAAGCGACTATGCAGAGAAGGTTAAAAAGCAACTCAAAGAATACCAACATAAGGCCACTATCCCCGGCTTCCGCAAAGGCATGGCCCCCATGGGTCTGATTCAGCGCATGTATAAGACCGCGGTTGTTGCCGACGCTGTCCAAGACCTCCTCGGTGAATCTCTTTACAAATACATCGACGACGAGCATCTCGAAATCCTTGGCTCGCCACTCTCCAACGACGAGAAAACAGGCACCATCGACTTCGCCAACGGCACCGACTTCACTTTCTATTTCGACGCCGCCCTTGCCCCACAGGTCAATATCGACTGGTCGAAAGTAGATGCTAAGCTCTGTTCTATCAAAGTCCCAGCCAAAGACATCGACAGCCAGATTGAAACCCTTACTAAGCGCTATGGCAAGTTCGAAACACCCGACACCATCGGTGAAGGCGACAACATCTATGGTAAAGCTGTCGAACTCACCAAGGAAGGCACCGAGAAAGAAGGAGGCATCAACGTGTTCTGTTCCTTCGAACTCTCCGATATGAAGGACGCCGAGGTTGTGGCCCTTTTCGTCGGCAAAAAGGCTGAGGAAAAGGTCGTGTTCAATCCCGCCAAGGCCTTCACCCCCTCACAACTCGAGAAAATTCTCCGTCTCGACACCGCCGCTGCCAAAAAGTTCAAATCTGATGTCGAATTCACCATTAGCGGCATCTCCCGTATCACACCTGCCGAAGTGAACGAAGAACTCTTCGAGCGCATTTTCCCTGGCGAGGACATCAAGAGTCTCGATAAATTCCGCAAGGCTATAGCCGCACAAATCGACAAGGCAAACGACGAGCAGTGCCAGATTCTCTTCGTCAACCAAGTGCGCAAGCAGCTCATCGACCATTTCGACGCACCCATGCCCGAAGCATTCCTAAAGCGTTGGATACTTTCGCGCAACGAGGACAAGAACGTCACCGCCGAAACTATCGAAGAGCAGTGGGCCGACACCTATCTGCCTTCACTCAAATGGGAGATGGTCGACAGCGCCCTCAACAAGATTAAGAGCATCGACCCCACCCAGAACGAGATAGTCGACGCCATCAAGGATATCCTCCGTCACACCGATGGAGCCCCTCAAGAGGGCGAAACCGAGCAGCAGGCTGAAGAACGTCTCGAACAGGCTGCCCGCACCATCGCACAAGACCGTCGCAATGTGCAGCAGATTATCGACAAGCTCTATGTCGAGAAGACCTTTGCCCTATTCCGCGAGCAACTCAACCCCGAGGTCGAGAAAGTCACCGCCAAAGAATTTGCCGAGCGTTGCAAATAATCCATCCGATTATACAATCCCATCAGTCATTCCGCAAGCCGCCACCCAAAGGCGGCTTGCTTGCTTCTTACCCCCAAACATCACATCTCCATCTTACGATACGGGCCTTACCAACGGTCGTGTCCTATCCTCTCCACCACGCCGCTACTATCCACATATTCCATGTCTTACGGCTGCAATCCGACCATTAAGGTTCGCCTCTCACGCGTTCTATCTCCTGCCTCGTGACGATAGATTTCCGTTCCTTCATTGGCAACCGTATGGCAAGTGAGCAGCAAAGAGGTTGGAATTATAGGGGTGCTTCTCTAACGTCGGAAGATCTATAGCCTTATTATTGTTGCACTTCGGAACAAAATAAAGAGCACGCCTTGTAAGAGACGTGCTCCAAACGGTAGTGGGATTATAGATTGTCGTTATAGTACCTTCAGTAGCTCCACATCGAATACGAGAGCGGCATAGGGTGGGATGGTATTGCCTGCGCCATATTCGCCATAGGCCAAATGGTAGGGGAGGTAGAAGCGGTATTTAGCCCCCTCCTTCATTAATTGAAGGCCTTCAGTCCATCCGGCAATTACTTGGTTGAGCCCGAAGTCGGCCGGTTGGTTGCGTTGGTATGAGCTGTCGAAGACGGTGCCGTCAATCAGTGTGCCGTGGTAGTGGCAGCGTACGGTATCGGAGGCCTTTGGGCTGCGGCCCGACCCTTCTGCCAGCACCTCGTATTGCAGTCCGCTGGGGGTGACGGTGACGCCTGTCCGTTTGGCATTGTCGGCAAGGAAGCGCTCGCCTTCGGCTTTGACGGCTTCGCCAGAGGCTTGGGCGTCACGCTGTTTTTGCTCTAATTGTGCAAAAAAAGTGTTCAGTTGGTTCTGAGCTTCGTCCATGTCTATCTGAGGGGCGTTGCCTTTCAGCACATCGTTGATGCCGGCAGCAAAATCGTCGACCGTCAGCTTGTCGCTTAGTTCCCATTCTCTTAGCTGGTGGCCGAAGTATAGCCCCAGCGAATAACTTAATTTGTTCATAGATGGTGGTATCAGTTGTTTTGTAATCAGGGTGTTATATGGCACATGAGTGGCTGTGCCGATTTGCAAAGATACGCCTTTTTGTCGAAATGGTATTGTGTATTAGCATTTTTTTTCTATTTGAGTACAATAATTATTGTATATTAGCGTTGTTTAAGATACATTAATACACTATTACCATGAAAAGGATTGTTGTCTTATTGCTGATACTGCTGTTGTCGCAGATGCCGTTGCATGCACAGTGGGGTAGCCTTATTCAGAAGGCTGCCACCAAGACTGCCAAAACGATAGAGAAAAAGGCCGACTCGGTGGCAAATGCTGCCTCTGCGGCGTTGGACCGTCAAGTAGAGAAGCGGCTGCAGGCCCGCCAAGCTGCGTCTGACAACCAGCAGGAGTCTGCAGAGAACAGCTATGGTGCGTTGATGAGGCAGATGCCTGACTTGCCAACGGTGCAGCAGTTGTGCAGCCACAAAGAGGCTGAGCTCAACGAACAGACGTTGCGCCTGCTTTCGTCTGCTGTTACACGTTTCAACACGCATGTTTTAAATCTGTCGGTGAAGGTGTCGGCAATGGCTGTACGCAACATTGACTCGTCTAACACGTCTGATTTCGCCTACAAGATGGCGCAGTTGACGACAGGCATGAGCCGGGAGGAGATTGACCACTTGGCCTCATTGCCTGAGGAGGAGCAGGAGGCCTACCTGGCTGCCCACTATAAGAATGGAACAGCCGAAGCCGCCTTGGTGGAGCAGGCTGCCGAAGCAAACAAGTACCTTGAACCCCTGCAGCCCCTTATCGACAAGTGGGATGAGGTGGGGCGCAAGGCCGACCAGGTGCTTGAGCAGGCCGACACAAAGTGCAAGAAGATATACAAAAAATTTGCCTCCCAATTGGAGTCAGCCACCGGCAAGGAACGCAACAAGGTGCTGCTAGAGTACTACAGCAACATTGTAGCGGTGCAGCGCGATGCCGTTCAGCAAGCTATGAAAATCCGACTAGAAGAGCAGCTTCCCATAGCTGAGGAGATTGAGGCGAAGATGGTTAAAATAAGGGAAGAGCATAAGGATGCCATATCCTCCTTGCTCAACTATCCACAGCTCACAGCTTCGCAATACTTTGCTGAATGGAGTCGTCTGTTAGACATACCCGAATATAAATAATCGCAGACTCCAACCTTGTATTCTCAAGCCTTATGACCCGCAATCGACTTATAGCACTATTTCTTCTGCTTGCTGTCTCGTTTACTGCACTGGGGCAGACAGAGGATGTCAAAAAGGAGAAGCCCAAGCCTAAGAGGAAGGATCAGTCCCATTTCACTTTGAAGGCTTATTACTTTATGCCCAATCTTAAACTGAAAGACAACTTTGTTACCGACTTGGACATGGGTACTATTTCGGGGGTTGCACGCCATAGTGCGCTAGGTTTCTCGCTTTATATACCCTTGGGACAGACTTTTTTCCTACAGCCCGAAGCGTTGTTTTCGCTCACCACCGATTGGTCGGAAGCCAGTTATGAGAATGGTGCTGTGAACGAGTTTACCTATGCCTTTAAGCACCGTATAGGTACGGCTATGGATGTGCCGCTGTTTTTTGGTGTCAAGTGGGCACCCGCCAAGTTGTTTCGTGCCAAGGCTTATGCGGGTCCGATGTTCCATCTTGGATGGTTGCAGAAAGAGTTTCAATGGGAGTTCAACCCCTACACCCTAACTGTGGGGACAGGGTTTGACCTGCTCAACTTCCTGTCGGTCGACATGGGCTATATGGTCTGGATGCGAGGCCTCACTTATGCACGCTATTCGCAGTGGTTCATGTCGGTGGGCATTGTGATGTAAATGGTGTTAATCCACCATCGTGCTGACTATACAATCCATTTAATTCTAATTATTTTTGGCAACCTCAGATAATATAGATTAACCACTAATCGTCAGTTGCGAAAGAGTTAGTTGAAATGAATGATAAGATGGACAAAAAACTCACTTTATAGTTCTTAGTTATTACTTTTTACTTCATAATGAACCTCAGTCATAATTGGAATAAGCTTATGCGGCATGTCGACAGACGGCGTGCCGCGAGTCGTGCCACCCGCTATCGCGACGGGCTGGTGCGATACACCTTCCACAACCATATACTCATTTTTGGTGGCGGCATGATGGTGGTCGAACTGGTCGATGCCCTTGCCTCGCGGCAAGAATTTGCAGGTAGGCAGCTGGTGATAACCACCCAAGGCGATGCAGGGCAGATGCGTCGTCTGCTGGAGGAACGGCTTGCCGAAGCTGCCAGCACGATGGATATTACCGTTTATCGGGGTCACCGTGGCTCCGAAGCGGAACTGCGCGCCAGTGGGATAGAGCAGGCCTCGCATATCTTCATAGTAGGGGAAGACGACGAGGACGGCCACGACGCACTCAATGTCGACTGTTGGCAAAAGGTGATGAGGCTCAGACAGCATTCGCCCCATGTGGCGCAGTGCATACTATATGTTGACCTTGATGCCACAATCCAGCTCATCCACAAATTGCCTCAAGAGGCACATACCAGTGTCGAGACCACCCTCGTCAGTCGTCAGCAGCTGCTTGTGCAGCAGTTGCTCATGGGCGATTCGCCACAAGGTGTTTCTCATACTCTTGACCGTGGTCTTATTTCCCCAGAATCCGACCGATATGTGCATCTGGTGGTAGTAGGCATGACTTCCATAGGCTGTACGTTTGCCACCACTGCGGCACAGTTTTGCCACTTTCCCAATTTCGACGAGTCGTCGCCACATCCATTGCGCACCAAGATTACCTTTGTCGACCCTGAAGCATATAGGAAAATGTGCCGGTTCAAGAGTTTGCATCCCATGTTGTTCAGCCTTTCGCATAGCCGTTATTATTCTGACGAGACCAGCTGGCTTCAAGGTAGGCCCGACAGTCGTTACGGAGATTTTATGGATGTTGAGTGGCAGTTTGTCAAGGGTACCATCGACGAGGAATGGGTGAGGGCGTTGTTGGTAAGTTGTGCAGAAGACCCTAAGCAGGTGCTTTCAGTTGCCTTCTGCTCCCAGAATGCCGACGAGAACTATGTTCAATCGCTTCATCTGCCTCAACAGCTATATGTGAGCGGAGCATCACAAGGTACTACTCCACCTAATATATACGTTTATCAGCCGTCAAGCGGTTCGTTGCTACGTGCGGCACAGACCGAGGTGATGCAGTTGGGCAATCTTGTGCCTTTTGGCGAGTGGGGTAGGGGGTGCGACCCTCTTATGGTGCGCCAAACGGCTGTTGCCAAACGTGTCAACTATCTCCGTCAGAAAGAGACTAGCGGTAAGGCTTTTGAATCTATGCCCACTGACGCAGTCCTGCTTGACTCACTTTGGCAACAGATATCGCTTTCTGAGAAAATGTCAAACATCTGTTCCGCCACCGCTGTGTATACCCAGATGCGCTGTTTGGGACTTGAAACTGCTGAGGGATGCGCCCCCCTCGACGATGCAGAGGTCTTGGAACGGTTCATCCGTGTGGAACAGGCACGGTGGAATATGGAGAAAGTGTTGGCTGGGTTTGGAGCACAGCCTGCCGACGAGCATAAAGCGCTCAATGCTGCCCTTCAGAGCGACAATAACGAGGAACGAGAAGAGGCTCGCACCATGGTCAATCGCAACGCAAATCTGCGCCACTTGCTAAAAGATATCGCTCCCTATGCGACTCTTGCCGAGAGCCGTCAAGAAGAAATCCGTTCTCTGGTCCGCAACCTTCCATTGGCAGCACTGCCCTACATAATGGAGGTGAAAGGTGAACAGGATAAATAGGCGGGTTATACAATTATCGAGTAGTGTCTATACTGAAAGTAACATGACCTTTCAGTGCTAAGTATTATTATCTCTTTTGAGGCTCTGTTGAGTCCATTGATTAGGGTGGATAGAGGGATATTTCCAAATTATTTTAACTCTTTTTGTTCGTATTTTATTTTTTTTTCGTATTTTTGTATTTGCTACTAACAGGCACCTAAACGCTACAATAGTTCACTAATGATTTGCTATTGTGGTTTTTGGTGTATATATTAAAATGTACAAACAGATAATACTATTAATATGAAAAAAATATATTCGCTTCTTTGTCTGACATTATTACTAGCTCTCAGCAACCATATTAATGCATTAGGCAATATAAATACACTACCAGCCCATGAGGTGTACGATAGTGTAGAATATGTATCAGCGTGCGATAGTTTCTTATGGCATGGCGTTGTGTACCGTACCACGGGTATCTATCTTTACAACCATACCGCTGTTGAGCCTGACCGGCCAGGGGTTGACACATTGCACCTGACCATACGCCACAGCAGCACTGGGGCAGACAGCCTGGAGGTGTGCGACGCCACCATCTGGTACGGGCAGCTGTACGACGACGAGGAGGAGCATCCCACCCACGTGTTGGAGAACGCCGAGGGCTGCGACAGTGTGGTGACGCTGTACCTGACCATCCACCACGGCAGCACGCAGGAGGATGTGCAGACGGCATGCGACAGTCTGGAGTGGGACGGGACTACATACTACAACAGCACCGACGAGCCAGTGGCGTACTATACCGACGTCCACGGGTGCGACAGCGTGGTGACGTTAAGTCTTACTGTGCAGCAATGTAATCGAGCAGAGGTTATAACGGCTTGCGACAGCCTTCTATGGCATGGTGTTGTGTACCATACATCGGGTATTTACCTTTACGACCATACCGCTGTTGAGCCTGACCGGCCTGGAGTTGATACGCTTCACCTTACCATACGCCACAGCAGCTCTGGGGCAGACAGTCTGGAGGTGTGCGACGCCACCATCTGGTACGGGCAGCTGTACGACGACGAGGAGGAGCATCCCACCCACGTGTTGGAGAACGCCGAGGGCTGCGACAGCCTTGTGACGCTGTACCTGACCATCCACCACGGCAGCACGCAGGAGGATGTGCAGACGGCGTGCGACAGTCTGGAGTGGGACGGGACGACATACTACAGCAGTACCGACGAGCCTGTGGCGTACTATACCGACGTCCACGGATGCGACAGCGTGGTGACCCTGAACCTGACGATACTGAACGGGACGAACGAGAGCTATGTGGAGACTGCCTGCGACAGTTTCGCGTGGCACGGCACGACGTACTATGGGACTGGGACATATACTTATGAGAACACATCCGCGAGTGGCTGTGTGAGTGTTGACACATTGCACCTGACCATACGGCACAGCAGCGCGGGTGCTGACAGCCTGGAGGTGTGCGACGCCACCATCTGGTACGGGCAGTTGTACGACGA
>JAFRRK010000035.1 GCA_017428115.1 Bacteroidales bacterium
CCCACCGGCACGCTCCGGAACTCTCTCTCGACCACTCCGGATCGGATTACGTGCCTGCTTCCGCATTTGGCACAATAAAACTCGTTCTTCTTCGTTCTTACATACAGTACGGCTACAGATCCGCTGTACTTGGCACAGGTGTACACCTGCTCCCTGATGCCCATCAAATGGTACATATCACTTGGGTTCATCTTTTTATGTTTTTTTTTGTTCATTACCAAAACGTTGATGGACCCCTTCTTCGTATGTCACCTACGCATTTTTCGGAAGAACCTTTTTTGGCTCTTGCTCGCTGTGGCGGGACGGTGACCACTGCCAATCTACAAGCCATGCTTGGAAAGAAAGGCCCAGCTATCCAGCCTTATCGTAAACGTCTTATTGAGGCGGGAGTAATTGAGGCACCTCGTAGAGGCGAGTTGGTGTTTGCCGTACCCTATTTATCGGAGTATTTGCTGAAAGGAGTACTATAATATGTTCAACAATCGATCCCTTATTGGGTTTATAATTCAGATTGGCGTGCGTGTGTCATCACAAAAAATGATTATTCTCTGTAGCGCTTTGATGTTCCCCGCTATGGGTACGTATTTGATTAGGGTAAGCATCATACCTAACAGCAGGGTGGTGGTGATTTGGTGAGAATCAGTAGTTGTGATAGTCGAATAAAGAAACATAGCGAGGTTAGAGGACTTCACTTGGTTTTCCTCTTGTATTGTTAACCATCTGGTTGTTGAAAGTCAGCCCAACGGACTGAAACGGATACAGCCCAATGGCGAATCCTTGGGTGGACCTTATGTTTCACCGCAACGGGCAGCTTTTAGGGCTGCCACACGATTGAGGCACTATTTATTGTGTTGCAGTCCTTCAGGCTGCGGTCTGTCCCTGCCCGAAAACGTATGGCAATGCAATACGCTATATCTGTTAGAGCACTCTGTGCTCTTTGTTGCGTTACAAAAATGGTAGTGGGTTGGCATGATAGAATAAAAGCGAGACCGGTGGGGTCTCGCTTTAATGTTTGGTGTCGGTAGTATAATTATATTGTCGCAGACTTATTGCTCTTCGGGGCGGAAGCGGACGACGTCGATGAGGCGGACACCGTCGAGCCAGACAGCGATACATCCGACGATGCCGGTGGAGTCGTTCCAGTCGGTGATAGGCTGGAGGGTGGTGTCGTCGACTATCTCGAAGTATTCAGGCTCGAAGCGTAAGCCCTCTTTGAGGGGGTTCACCTCATGGAAGGAGCTGAGGGTGTCCATGACCCACAGCTGGACAGTCTCGACATCCTCGTAGTCGGACATTTCGACGGCTTGTTGGAGGGTGGCGTAGATGGTGGGGGCGATGGCGCGGGCTTCGGGGCTTAGGCGCATGTTGCGGCTGCTGAGTGCGAGGCCGTCGTCGGCACGGACGATGGGGCAGGGGACTAGCTCGATGGGGTATTTGATCTGTTCTAGTAGGTTGCGGATGATGGCTATTTGCTGGAAGTCTTTTTCGCCGAAGTAGGCACGGTTGGGTTGTGCTAGGTCGAAGAGGCGGCGCACTACCACTGCCACGCCTGAGAAATGGCCTGGGCGGCGTGGTCCCTCCATTACCTCCTCGATGGGTCCGAAGTGGTAGACGGTGGTGACGGGTTCGGGGTACATCTCTTCAACTGTAGGGACGAAGGCAATGTCGGCACCGGCGGCTGCCAGCTTCTCGCAGTCGGCTTCAACGGTACGGGGATATTTGGCAAGGTCCTCCTTGTTGTTGAACTGGATGGGGTTGACAAAGACGCTGACGACGACGATGTCGTTCTCTTTGCGTGCTCGGTTGACGAGCGAGAGGTGCCCGTCGTGGAGGGCGCCCATGGTTGGGACAAGGCCGATGGTTTTATTGGCCTGTTTGGCTTGCTGTATGGCAGCGGTGAGAGCGGCTGCGGTTGTGATTGTTTGCATTAGAAGGGTCGATTGTTAAATGTTTAATAATGAGAAGTTATAGGGAATTGTGTGTGGTTTATTGTTTGTCGGGGTTGTTGTCGTCGATGATTTCGTAGGATGAGAATCCTTCTTCGTCTGTGTCGGTGTGTGGGTCGTGGTGGGACTCGGGGTGTTGGTATTCGGGGCGGCGCATGAGTCGGTTAGGGATTTCGAGGAGGTAGTCGAAGAGGGTGAGGAGAAGGCTGAAGAGTAGTGCGCTCCAGAAACCGTTCACATGGAAGGAGCTGACAAGCCCAGAGGCTAGCAGGATGATGACGGCATTGATGATGAGGAGAAAGAGCCCCATGCTGAAGATGGTGAAGGGTAGGGTGATGACGATGAGGATGGGGCGAATGAAACTGTTGAGAAGTGCTATCACAATGGCTGTGAGGATGGCAGTACCCACGGAGTCGATATTTACGCCTGGCAGCACATAGGCTGCCAAGATGGTGGCGAGGGTCATTACCACGGTTTGGGCTAGGAAACCGAATCGACCAGAGTAGAGCTCTTGAGGACTGCGAAGGGTGATTTTCATGGCAGATAGGGTTAGTCTATGTTGATTATTCCTTTGCCTTGACGTATCACTTCTAGTGTGCCGCCAGAGCAGTTGATGACAGTGGAGGGTTCGTCTTCGCCAATGCCTCCATCGACTACTAGGTCGATGCGGTTGCCAAACGACTCGTGAATGAGTTCGGGGTCGGTGAGGTATTCGGTTTCTTGCTCACTATCGACCTGCCGTACGGAGGTGCCGATGAGCGGGCATCCGAGGGCTTCAACAATGGCCTGTAGGATGGGGTTGGCGGGTACGCGGACTCCAATGGTTTTGTTGGGGTTGAGATAGTTGCGTGGCACATTGTTGTTGGCATCCATGATGAAAGTGTAGGGACCGGGTAGGCAGCTGCGCAGCAGGGCGTAGGTGTCTTTGTCCATGGGGCGTACATATTCGGATGCCATGCTCAGAGAGGCGCATAGCATGGAGTATTTGGCTTTTTTGAGAGAAAAGCCCTTGAGCTGTGCGATGGCCTCGACGGAGCGTTTGAACTCCATGCTGCAGGCGAAAGCGTAGAGTGTGTCGGTGGGAACGACTGCAATGCCGCCTTGTTGGAGCAGGTCGACCACGCGGCGCACCTCGCGTGGATTGGGGTTGTCGGTGTATATTTTCGTAATCATTTGAGCGTGCAAAAGTACGAAGTTTTTTTGAATTGCTATACTTTTTTTATGGAAATGTCGTTTCATAGGCGTTATGAAGAAATTGTTTTTGCTCTTTAGCCTGCTGGGATGCCTATGTGCTGGAGGCGTGTCGCAGGCTCAGAATGTGAGGTTTAAAAAATGTTTTGAGGACTACACTCTCAGGATTGACTACCATCGTGTAGGCAATCGTCAGCACGACACGGTGTATGTGGTAGGTGTGGAAAGAATAAAGGGTTGGGCGGGTTCGCTCACGCAACTGATAGACCCTTTTGACAATGGTGATTATCGGGTGGTGGTGTGTGATGGTGCCAGCGGTCAGCCGCTGTACAGCCGAGGCTACAACAGCCTGTTTCATGAGTATCGCGACACACCCCAGGGCAAGGATAGCATAGCCTGTTTCGAAGAGGTGCTCCGCCTGCCATGGCCCAAGAAAAGGGTCGAGATTTGTTTCCAGAAACGTGGGGAAGACCAGCAATACTACACTCAGTATTATTATAGTTTCAGTCCCGACTCGGCATTGGATAAGTTGGTGCGTGAATCATGGGTAAGGGTAGAAAGTCCGGTGCGGCTGCAATATAAGGGCGACAGCCATAAGAAGATAGATGTGGTCATCGTGCCAGAGGGTTATGGCCCTGCCGACACGGCGAAGATGATGCGGGATATGGCGACGTTTTGCGACTATCTGCTAGGGCAGGAGCCATTCAGTAGTAGACGTGCTGATTTTAATGTGTGGGGAGTGCGCCTTACGGGTGAGGCTTCGGGTATTACCGATCCCAAGAGGGGGATACAGGTGAACAGCCTTGTCGGTGCATCTTACAACACTTTCGGTTCCGACCGTTATCTGATGACTACACGGCTGTTTAAGCTGCATGTTGCCATTGGGTCGACACCTTGCGACCATATTATCATTATGGCCAATAGCACCACTTACGGTGGTGGGGCTATTTATAATTTCTATGCCATGAGCTCGCTCAACGAGATGGCTTATATGGTTCTTCCACATGAGTTGGGACACAGCATCGGGGGATTGGCTGACGAGTATGTGGATGAGTTATTGAGCTACGGCGATATGCACTCACTGACTGTTGAACCTACCGAGCCTAATATCACCACATTGGTCGATTTCGCCTCCAAATGGGCTGCAATGTTACCCGAAGGGTGTGCTGTACCCACCCCGTTTGACAAGAGTGTTCCGCGAACCGAGAACGGGCCACTGGGGGTCTATGAGGGGGCGGGCTATCACAGCAAAGGCATCTATCGTCCCACTATGCACTGCATGATGAGGGACTATGCTCCCTTCTGCCCAGTATGTGCCCGGAGGCTTAACGATATTTTTGACCTTTACACGAAATAATAATACACTTTCTGCGTTACATTATTTTATGCCGAAACGACCCATACACATCATGCTGCTGGCTGTCTGCCTTCTGATGTTTTTCACCACTTCCTGCTGGAAGGAGGATGAATGGATGTCAGAGGGTGTGGTGCTGGATTTTTCGTGCGACACCATGGCATTCGATACGGTATTTACCCAGAGTGGTTCTACCACCAGACAATTTAAGGTCTATAATCGTACGGCAACCCCGGTGCGCATCAACGAGGTGACTCTTGAGGGGGGAAGAGCATCGCGTTTTCGCCTTAATGTGGATGGCGACACCAATATGGTGGCACGGAATGTATGTATAGCTGCTGGCGACAGTATCTTTGTCTTTGTGCGTGCCAATATCAATCCCAACAACTCCTCCGAGCCGTTTATTGTCGAAGATGCTGTTAGGTTTTGCCTAGACGACGGGGTGCAACGCTTGCCGCTTTCAGCATATGGACGTAATGCGGTGTACCATGTGCCTACCGATACTATTCATGATTCCAATGGGGTCCCTCTAATAGACATGTTTGGCAACCCTTATGCATATAGCATCATCGACTGCGAACATTGGCGGCACGATTTGCCGCATATAGTTGTGGGATATGCTGTGGTCGACAGCCGCAGCACCCTGTGTCTGCAAGAAGGAGATGAGCTCTATTTTGCCAATGATGCCGTGCTGTGGGTGTACGATAGTGCCACGCTTGATGTCAGGGGTTCGGCCCAAAGGCCTGTTTTGTTCACCTCGTTGCGCCACGATGGCTGGTACGACTATCTGCCGGGCCAATGGGGCTATCTATGGCTAAGCATGGGCAGTGTGAATAACTACATAGACCATGCCATAGTGGAGAATGGCTATATGGGCATAGCCGTTGATAGCTGCGCTAACACAAATCCCACACTATGTATCAGCAACACCCAAATACGCAATCACACCTTGGCAGGGCTACGTTGCAATACCGCCTATGTGATAGGGGACAACCTCTTGGTGACCAATTGTGGGATGGTGACGGCGGCCTTGCAATATGGTGGGTGGTACGACTTCAGCCATTGTACGTTTGCCAACTATTGGCGATACGACTCTAGGACCATTCCCAGCGTATTGGTGAGCAACTATTTCGACCATGACGAATCGAACACCCGCTACGTATGGCCTATGCAAGGCGAGGTGACCGACTGCATTATTTATGGTACGCTAGCCAACGAGCTGAATATAAGTCTTGACAGTACTCCTGTTGTTGCATTCAGCCTCGTCCACTCGCTAGTGAGGGGTGGTGAATGGGATGAGGACCCCCTCTTTGAAGACCCTGCCGAAGGGGACTACCACCTCCAGGAGGATTCCCCAGCGCAGGGCATAGGCTACCAATATCCTGAGAGTGACACTTCAAGAAGGGCCAATAGGATAAGACCTGTCAGATTCGGCACCCTGCACCCCAGCCCTACGACTATGCCCCGACTGCCAAGGCATGTAACATACACAAAAAAAACTCAATCTAGTAATAGTCTATGATAGAATACCTCTCTGGAAAACTAGCCTCACTTACCGCTGCCAACGCTGTCATCGACTGCGGAGGTGTCGGCTACCTGTTGGAGATAACCCTCACCACATATAGCGCCATACAGACCAAGGAAGAGGTGCGCCTGTGGGTACATGAGGTGATACGCGAAGATGCCTATCAGCTTTATGGCTTCTACTCCACCGCCGAGCGCGACATGTTTCGTCTCCTGCTGGGTGTGAATGGCGTAGGGGCGGCAACGGCCCGCATGATGCTTTCATCCCTCAGTGTCGATGAACTGGCGGGTGCTATTTCGGCACAAGATGACAAACAGCTCAAGCGTGTCAAGGGAGTCGGTGCCAAAACAGCCCAGCGCATTGTATTGGAATTGCAGGACAAAGTGTCGGGCACGGCATCATATATGGCGCCTACCGCAGTGGCAAGCCTTAACAAAGAGGAGGCTCTCAGCGCCTTGGTGATGCTTGGATTTCCCAAAGCGGCAGCCGACAAAGTGCTTCAGCCGCTCGATGCTACCCTCTCAGTCGAAGAACTTATCAAACAAGCCCTACAAAAATTATAACCTTCACACTCCATTGAAAACCCGGGTACATATCATCGCTGTAGTATTGTTATCCATACTTATGTGGCTGACAGTGCCTTTGCAGGCCCAGACACCTGAAGGTGGTGTGACTACAACGGTAGAGTATGACGAGGAGTCCGGCGGCTATGTCAAAGTGACCCGTATGGGCGATATGGTCATCAACCGCGAATACATGTCCTTTGAAGAGTATCAGGATTATCAGATGGACCAGCTGATGAAGAAATATTGGAACGAGCGTTCGGCAGTTAATGACACCTCTTCCAACGATGGCTTGTTGAGCCGCATACCCGGTTTTTCTGAGATAAGCAAGAAAGTTGACGGCCTGCTGGCTATTCCCGACATCAGTATCAATCCCACTGGTAGTGTTGATCTTACGTTTCAGGGTATCAATAATTTCCGTGACGACCCTCAGCTTGACCCCACCAAACGCAACAATTTCAACTTTAATTTTGATGAGAACATCCAGGTGAGCATGAATGCCAAGATTGGCGACCTCTTCGATTTTGACATCAACTGGAACACCCGTGCCACCTTCGATTTCGAGAATAAGATAAAACTCCAGTATGCCGGCAAAGAGGACGATATACTCCAACTCTTTGAAGCAGCCAACATCTCATTCCCTCTCAACACCACCCTTATTCAAGGCAGCCAACAACTCTTTGGATTCCATACCAAACTAAAGTTTGGCAAACTCACTGTTGATGCTGTTGTCTCCAAAAAGGAGACAAGCACCGAGAATATGCAGGTGCAGGGCGGTGCTACCACACAGGAGTTCCAGATACGTGCCGACGAGTATGAGGAGAACCGCCATTATTTCATAGCTCAGTATTTCTACGAAAACTACAACAAGGCGATGGCCACCCTGCCAACGCCCAACACCCCTATCAAGATTATCCGCATGGAGGTGTGGCGCACCAATGTAGGTGCGGCTGTCACCAACAACAGAAACATCTTGGCACTTGCCGACCTTGGTGAGAACAGCCCATCCAGCTCTCGTTTGGTGGGGGGAGGCTCGGTGCGCCCTACCAATCGCAGCAACAATCTCTTTGAGGTGATACACCTTCCCTCTATTCGCAATACCGACAATATCACTTCCCACATGCAGGGGTTGGGCTTCACATCGGGGGTGGACTTTGAGAAGGTACAGAGTGCGCGCTTGCTCAGCAGTAGCGAATACACCTACAATGCCCAGTTAGGCTTTATCACCCTCAGCCAGCCACTCAGTGCCGACCAAGTGCTGGCCGTTGCCTTCCAATATCAAGTGGTGGGTGATACCACAGTCTATCAAGTGGGCGAGCTTACCACCGATGGCATCAACGATCCCAACACATTGGTTGTAAAACTAATCAAAGGTACTTCCCTCGACACGCGCAGCCCTCTTTGGCGGCTGATGATGAAAAACGTCTACTTCTTACGCAGCACCCAAATATCACGCGAGAAATTTCGCCTCAACGTACTCTATGAGAGCCGTGACGGAGGTGTGGGCATCGGCTATTTCACCGACGGTCCAAAAGAGGGCATACCCCTGATTGAACTCTTTGGTCTCGACCGTATGGATGCTTCGCAAAACTACTATTATGCAGATGGTGTTTTCGACTGGTTCGACAGCGCTGCTTTCAAGGGTGGCATCATCCAGTCTACTACCGGTCGTATCTTTTTCCCCTATGTCGAGCCCTTTGGTCGCGACCTGCGCAATTTGCTAGGCGACGATGATTTTGCCAAAGAGTATTGTTTCGACTCGCTCTACACCATGACACGCACCTTGGCGCAACAGTATGCCGACAAAAACAAATTTTATCTCGAAGGATACTATTCCAGCACCGTCAGTGGCGAGATATCGTTAGGCTACAGTGTTTCGCAAGGTTCTGTAACCGTAACAGCGGGCGGCGTACCATTGATAGAGAATGTCGACTACACCGTCGACTATACAATGGGCACAGTGCGCATCATCAACGAGAGCATCCTCTCCAGTGGCACACCCATCAGCGTCAGCAGCGAGAACAACTCCTTCAGCATGATGTCAAAGACAATGGTGGGTACCCACATCAACTACGAGATTCAGCCCGATTTCAACATCGGAGGTACCTTTATGAATCTGTCTGAAAAGCCTCTGACCCAAAAGAACAACTTTGGCGACGAGCCTACCAGCAACAGCATCTGGGGTCTCGACCTCAACTATAGGCATGAGGCACCCTTTATCACCAAACTTGTGGACCGTCTTCCCGGCATCGACACCAAAGCACCCTCCAACCTTACCCTCTCGGCCGAGTTTGCGCAGTTTGTCCCCGGTTTGTCACGCACTGGCAGCAAAGAGGGCAGTGTGTCATACATCGACGATTTCGAAGGTGCCGAAAGCAGTATCGACCTCAAAGGTGTAACTTATTGGCATCTTGCCAGCACACCGCAAGACTTCCGCCTCGCAGCCCCTCATTTCCCTGAAACGGCACCTGGAACCGGATTGGCCTACGGATTCAACAGGGCACGGCTGGCATGGTACCGCATTGACCAAAACTTCTACAACACCAACTCCCCTCGCAACATTACCGACGACGACCGTTCCCAACCCTATGCTCGCCGTATTGCCGAACAAGAAGTCTTTCCCAATAAAGAACTGGCTCGTGGCGACCTTACCGTAATCTACGAGCTGAATCTTGCCTACTACCCCTCTGAGCGGGGACCATACAACTATGACGTTGCCCCCACTTCGTTCAGTGCCGGTCTTACCCAGGATGGACTTCTAGCACAGCCTAAGAGCCGTTGGGGTGGCATTATGCGAGAGTTGGACTACACCGATTTCGAGACCCAGAATATCGAGACCCTTGAGTTCTGGCTGATGGATCCCTTTATAGATAATCCCAACCACACAGGAGGTAAACTATATATCAATCTTGGCGATATTAGCGAAGATATTCTGCGCGATGGGCGCAAGAGTTTCGAAAACGGTCTGCCCACCTCAGCCGAGGTGACAGGCGTCGACACCACCATTTGGGGCAGGGTGCCCAATACCCAGCCCATTGTCAATGCGTTCGACAACAACGAGTCGTCCCGAAAGTATCAAGATATTGGCTACGACGGACTGAGCAGCACACATGGTAGCAACGACGAGCAAAGCTTTTTTGCCGATTATCTCAACCAGATAGCCTTGTTGCACGGCACTACCTCGGAGGCTTATCGCCTCGCTTCCCTCGACCCCTCTGGCGACGATTTTCACTACTATCGTGGCAGTGACTACGACGAGCAGAATGTGAAAATTGTAGAACGTTACAAATATTATTCCAACCCCGAAGGCAACTCTGAGGTGATGGCAGATAATAATGAGGGCTACCCCACTAACGCAACTATCTATCCTAATGTGGAAGATATCAACAAGGACAACACCCTCAGTGAGGGCGAGAACTACTACCAATATGTCATCGAGCTTGACCCCTCGAAGATGGTGGTGGGCGAAAATCATATTGTTGATATCCAAGAGTCGAACAATGTGTTGCTTGCCAATGGCGGCACCACCTCTTGTAAATGGTATCAGTTCCGTATCCCCATCCGCGAATACGACCAGCTGGTAGGAAAGCTCAACGGATTTCAGTCAATCCGTTTTATGCGTATGTTTCTCAACGATTTCGAGGAGCCTGTTATTTTGCGGTTTGCCACTCTTGAACTGGTCTATGCCACTTGGCGCAAATATACCGAGAACCTATTGCAGCCAGGCGATTACACCACAGGCACTGGTGCCAACACTTCGTTCAGCATCAGCACAGTGAGCATCGAGGAGAATGGCAGCCGTTATCCTGTGCCTTATGTGCTGCCTCCTGATATTGAGCGTGAGCAGTGGTATAGCACCTCCTCAACAGCCATTCAGCTGAACGAGCAGGCCCTCATGCTGGATATCACTGACCTGGCTTCTGGCGATGCCCGTGCGGTCTATCGTAGTACGCAGTATGACCTGCGCAACTATGGGAAGATGAAAATGTTTGTACATGCTGAGAAAAAGTTTCAGAACGATCCCATGCAAGACGACGACATGGTGCTCTTTGTGCGATTGGGCAGCGACTACACGAATAACTACTACGAGTACGAGGTCCCACTGAAATTTACTGAGTGGGGAGTGGGCAAAGATGATGCCTACGCCATCTGGCCATTGGACAACAATGTGGAGATTGACCTCACTCGCTTCGT
Organism: Bacteroidales bacterium; assembly: GCA_017428115.1. GTDB lineage: Bacteria > Bacteroidota > Bacteroidia > Bacteroidales > P3 > Colimorpha. Next base: position 10,774 of record JAFRRK010000035.1, read on the forward strand.
TGATATCAAGACTAACCGCAATCGCCTTATCCGCAGTGGCGACCTGGCGTATAGCAGCCAGCTGCTATATAGTGAGTATGTGGGTGACCGTAAATACACAGTTCTCGGTGCGCCGAATCTGGGCAAGGTCAAAGTAATAATGGTGGGTGTCCGTAATCCCAAGAAAGAATCTCTCACCGATGGAAACGACATGCTTCCCAAGTCGTGTATTGTGTGGTTGAACGAGTTGCGTCTCACCGACTTCAACAATCGTGGCGGCATAGCGGCTATGGCTTTAGCTCGCACCAATCTAGCCGATGTGGGTAATTTGTCGCTCTATGGCTCCTATCGTACAGCTGGGTTTGGCAACTTGGAAGAAAAGCCTACTTCGTTGGAATTGGTCAACACATTACAGATGCAGAGCATCTTAGACTTGGAATTAGGCAAGTTCCTTCCTGAAAAATGGGGCATGCATATTCCCTTCTATATGGATTGGAATAAGCAGATAGGCAGTCCCGAGTATAATCCAATGGATCCCGATGTGCGGCTGCGCAACGACCTTAAAACCTATCAAACCCAAGAGGAACGCGATAGCGTTAGGGCAATGGCTCAAGAGCGTAAGACCACTACCAATATTACCCTCACCAATGTGCGAAAAGACCGTACGGGCAAAGGCGCATTGAAACCTCATATATACGATATCGAGAACTTCTCCTTCTCCTACGCTTATAGCCGTGAGCGCTCTTCCGACGAAGAATTAGAATATTTCAGTAAGGACCAGCATAGGGGCGGCTTCACCTATGCTTATTCGCCACAGGAGCCCGGCCAGTTTACACCCTTTGTTAAGTCGAGCTCAAAGTTCATCAATGGAAAAAATGGCAAGTTTATCAAGGACTTCAACATATACTATATGCCAAAGAGCCTCTCTTTCAGCACAGAGATATATCGCGACTATGAGGAAACCTTGTTGCGCAACCGAGGTGCCGCACTAGTCATCATGAAACCTACCTATTTCAAGCAATTCACCTGGCGGCGCGACTATGGTTTGCAGTACGACCTTAGCCGTAGTATCCACCTGCAGTATAGTGCCACCGCCAATGCCCGTATCGACGAACCTATCGGGCGGGTGGACACCCGTGGCAGCCGCGACAGTATTTGGCATTCGTTAACCAACGGAGGTACGATGCAAAACTACCAGCAGACCGTTAACCTGACTTGGGATCTCCCTATTACCAAACTGCCCTATCTCGACTTTCTGCGTATGCCGGTCACATATCACACGGTATATAGCTTCCTTGGTACCACCCAGGCCTTGGCCTCTCAAGGCAGCACACTAAACAGTGCGACCCAGGTGCAAGCATCCGCGACAGGTCAGATGCAAACCCTTTATAACAAATTCGACTTCATTAAAAACGCCTATAAACAGAAAAAACAGACTCCTCCCAAGGACCCCAAGCGTATGACAAAAAAAGAACGCGAGAAGGCTGCGCAAGACTCCATAGCCCGTGCTAAGAATCCTGATTCCGTGCGTAGGGCAGAAACGGCCGAACGTTTGGCTGAGATAGGCAAGTTTGGCATTCGTTTCGTCACCATGCTCAAGTCTTTTGGCATGCAGTATAGTGCCTCTACGGGTTCGGTTTTGCCTGGCTATATGGGCACAGCCAGCATCCTCGGCATGGACCCCCGCAATGGTTGGATGCCGGGAGGGGCATTTGTGCTAGGCTATAACGACAATCTGGTAGAACGCCTTAGACAGAATGACCTCCTCTCTCGCGACTCACTAATGAATACTCCACACCAGAATACACTCAACCGCATGCTCTCCTTTCAGGCCCAGGTGGAGCCTATCCGCGATTTCAAGATCGACATTACTGCCACTCAAAACTATCAGTCAAGAGAGGAGTATTATTATAAATACCTTAGCGATTGGGATATGGTGGAGGGACCTTTGTCGTATGTGATGACTGGCAGTTATTCGACTACCTGTTGGAGCATGGCCACCACCTTCGTCGACGACAGCGTGCTGTTCGATAATTTCCTTGCCAACCGCAGCATCATCGCTCAACGCTTGGCTGCTGCCAACCCCGACCCCATGTGTGACCAATTGGTGCGCGACACTATGAATGGGCAGTACTTCCCGGCAGGCTATAGCGCCAACCAGCAAACCGTGCTACTCACCAGCTTCCTGTCCACCTATTTGGGTAAGGATGCCAACACCTACGGCTTCTCGCCTTTCTTAGGGCTGCCCCTGCCCAATTGGTCGGTATCGTATAATGGCCTGAACAAGATTCAGACACTGAAAAAGTGGTTCAACAATATCTCCATTTCTCACAGATATTCCTCCACCTACACCATAGGCAACTACTATACCGATGCCGCCATCTCGGGTAGGGAAGGCTACGACTATGGGGCGGAAACGGTGCTAAACAATACTGGCGACTTTGTGGCTCCGGTGAGCATGGAGGGGGTGCAGATAAGCGAACAGTTCAACCCACTTATCCGACTTTCGGTGAGCATGACCAATAGTGTGCAGCTCAATTTCTCCGTCCAAAAAAATCGTACTATGCAGCTCAGCTTCTCCAACAACCAGCTTACCGAGACCACACGCGACGGTGTCACCTTTGGTGGCGGTTACCGCTTCAAGGATGTGGCGTTCGATGTGAAATTTGGCGACGATGTCCATCACCTGAAAAGCGATGTGGTGCTTCAGCTCAACATCACCTATAATAGCAATATGACTAATATCCGTAAAATAAACCAGAATATTAGCCAGGTGTCGTCGGGCAGCCAGGTGTGGATGGCCGAGCTTTCAGCCGAATATGCCCTTAGCACTTCGCTTACCCTGCGTGCATTTTTCCAGACGAACATCAATAGACCTTACATACAAAACTCCTACCCCAACTCCACCACCAAAGGTGGCATAACACTAAGAATAAGTTTCTGATGAGTACCGACCGTTTCGATAATTACGACTCTGGTGTGCGCCAGTTGGTTCTTGCCTTTGAGAAGGCAGGAGGTCAGCCCTTTTTTGATGTGGATGACCTGCTGGTGATAGCAGACTATTATCTTGAAACGCACAATGTCGAGGGCTTGGAGGCTGCGGTGCTGTTGGGCGAGCGCATCTATCCTCATAATGGGGATATAAGGCTGCGACGGGCGCAACTGTGTGGGGTGCAAGGCGACTATAGTCAGGCGTTGTCTTTGCTGAAACGGCTGGAACTCGACGACCCGGGTAACACCGATGTCTGCTATTCCTTGGCAACACTCTATAGCCTTACAGGTCACTCGAAGGAGAGCATCGACTATTATCTGCGTGCCTCTGCCGACGGGTACGAGTTGGGCATGGTGTTTGCCAATGTGGCAGACGAATACCGCAAACTGGGCAACACTGCACAAGCGGTCCGATACTACCGTAAGGCGGTGGCGCACAACCCCAACGAGCAACGCTCGCTCTACGCCCTCTCCAATATCTGGGACTGCCAGTGTCGTCAAGACCAGGCCGTGCGTTTCTTTACACACCATGTCACCGAACACCCTTACTGTAAGGAAGGGTGGCACTGCCTGGGCTTCGCCTATCTATGGGGTAGGGAGAATGATGCAGCCAAGGCTGTTGACGCTCTAGAGTATGCCATAGCTATCGACAAACACTTTGAGAATGCCTACTACACCCTTGCCGAAGCCTACCTTAAGATGGGCAACAGAACCGAAGCTATTAGCACCCTGCGTGCCGTTCTCGACTACTCTTTCGACCGCGTATGGGTGATGTTGAGCATTGGCGATATCTATATGGAGTCGGGCAATTATCACACAGCCTATGTCTATTTCCGCGAAGCCGCCAACACCGACCCTCGCCGCTACTCTGTCTGGACCAGCTTGGGCCGCTGCTGCGAGCAGTTGGGCTATGCCGACGAAGCCGAAGAACACTACCTCCGAGCCATCGACCTCGGCCCAGAGGACGAAGATATCTGGCTGCTGCTAGCTGATATGTATATGCGCCAAGAACGTTTCGCCGATGCTGCCACACTTCTACAGGATGGGCGCAACCAGTTCGTGGACATATTCGCCATCTATTCCCGCCTGCTCTACTGCTACTTCCGCCTTGGCAAACGCAACCGCCTCTTCTCCCTGTTGCTCGACATGCTCCCCCACCTCGCCTCTGAGCTTCAAGCCCTCTTGCTCGACTACCCCGACATGGCCCTCGATGCCGAAATAGTGAGTCTTATCAATCATACATCTCATCGCGACAACGAAATCTAATAATAACAACACTTACAGATACCAACCCCCATATGAAAAAAAATCTACTATTCCTCTTCCTACTAATGATTGGTGCCAGCTGGGCAATGGCCCAGTCAGCTGCCACCTCGCCCTCGTCCCAGCATGTTGCCGAGGCAGTGCGGGGCACCGACAGCTCCTCATCCGGCTTTGTGGCCGATGTGCTGGCCTGGTACGACGAGCACATGAACTATCAGGCCGTAGGATTGCTGATGACGCTTGAGAGCTCGTTTGTCCCTTTCCCGTCGGAGGTGGTCATACCACCCGCAGTATATGTGGCCTGCAACCCCGATACACGAGGGGGCATGCGTGTATGGTTCATCGTGCTGATAGGCACTTTGGGCGCTCTGCTGGGGGCCTATATCAACTATTTTCTTAGCAGGTGGCTGGGCCGTCCCATTATCTATGCCTTTGCCGACAGCAAGGTGGGCCATCTCCTCCAATTGTCGAAGGCCAAGGTGCAGCGGGCAGAGACCTATTTCAACCACCACGGCAATATCTCCACCCTCGTCGGCCGCCTTATCCCAGTCATCCGTCAGCTCATCTCCATCCCCGCAGGCCTCTCTAAAATGAACCTGCTCTCATTTACCTTTTTCACCTTGGTAGGTGCAGGCGCGTGGAATGTGCTGCTCGCCCTGCTGGGCTGGCTAGCCTACCGTGCTGCCGACCCGCATGTGATAGAGCGCTACAGCCATCAGCTGTCTGTCATCATCGTGGTGCTCTTCTGTGCGGCAATAGCCTTTGTTGTAATACGTGCCATTGTCAAAAAACGTCGTCAAACCCATGCCTGAAAGCCCTAACGACATAGACCGCCAGATCGATTTTGCCCGCCTCTTTACGCGCAAAGACCGCCCGCTGCCTAAACGTGGGTGCAGCTGGGCTTTCTTTATCTTTTTGGGATTGCTGACGCTGGCTGTGCTGGTGGCGTATCTCTTCTATTCGAAATCGGTGAGTTAATAATGAGAGTCTAATAACTAATATTCGACAAGTAAGATAAAGTCATGAACCCCCGTAGATACTTTGTACGTTGTCCATTCGCTATGCATTCGCCCTCTGTTTGCTCGCCGAGTTGTTGTCGGAGAATGAGTTGTGAAAATCAAGTAAAAGTATTGACGCTCAATGGAGTATAGTGGTATCGGCAAGGTGGGGTTAATGAGGTTTTTTGAAAATAATGACTTGTCAAACTTTAGTAATAATATCGTTAAGAAGGAAGTTAAATAATCGGAGCTAATATGGACAATACATACAATTCTCAATTTCCAATTCTCAATACCGAGGTCTATAACAAGCGGCTGGTATACCTCGACAATGCCGCCACTACTCAGAAACCCCGGCAGGTAATCGATGCGCTCATCAACTACTATCTTACACTTAACAGCAACATTCATCGTGGCACCCACCATCTGGCCACGTTGGCAACAGAACGCTACGAGGGGGTGCGTCGGCAGGTGCAGCAGTTCATCAATGCCCACAGTCATCGCGAGGTGGTCTTTACCCGCGGCACCACTGAAAGTATCAACCTGGTAGCCTCCTCGTTCGGCAGCCGGTTGCACCAGTACGACGAGGTGATACTCTCTGGTATGGAGCATCATAGCAATATTGTCCCTTGGCAGTTGGCGTGCCAGCGTGTGGGTGCGCGGATAAAGGTGATACCTTTCTCCGACGAAGGAGTGCTGGACGTGAGGGCCTATGAGTCCTTGTTTACCAAGCGTACCCGCATAGTGGCCTGCAACCATGTGTCTAACACCTTGGGTACTATCAACCCGGTGAAGGACATAGTGGATATAGCCCACCGCCACGGGGTGCCGGTGCTTATCGACGGGGCGCAGGCGGTGGCACATATGGCCGTAGACGTGCAGCAGATAGGATGCGACTTCTATTGTTTTTCGGGTCATAAGATGTATGCCCCTATGGGGGTGGGAGTGTTGTATGGGCGTGAGGAGCTACTGTCTGAGATGCCTCCCTATCAAGGCGGCGGAGAGATGATACAGGATGTTACCTTTGAGCGCACTACCTATAACGAGCTCCCTTTCAAATTCGAGGCGGGGACTCCCTCGGTGGGCGATGTGCTGGGGCTGGGTGCCGCTATCGACTTTATTGCCAGCCAGGGTATCGACAATATAGCCCGTCACGAAGATAAGCTGCTCACCTATTGCACCCAGAGGTTGCAAGAGATACCCCGTCTCCGCATCTACGGCACTGCCCCACGCAAGGCTGGTGTGGTCTCGTTCCTTGTGGGCAACAGCCACTCCTACGATGTGGGCACCCTGCTCGACAAAGTGGGAATTGCTGTCCGCACCGGGCACCATTGCACCCAGCCTATCATGGACCGTTATGGCATTGCCGGCACTGTTCGCGCCTCTTTCGCCTGCTATACCACCACTGAGGACATCGATGCTTTAGTGGCTGGCCTGAAACGTATACTGCCCCTATTGGACTCTGGAATTTAGTTTTTTAATGTTTCTTTTATAGTTTAATATAAAGTGCTCAAGACGCTACATATTGAAAACTACGCACTCATTCTGAAGACGGACATCACCTTCGACGAGAGCCTGACAGTGATTACTGGTGAGACTGGCGCGGGCAAGTCTATCCTTCTGGGTGCTTTGGGATTGCTGCTTGGCCAGCGTGCCGACACGCAGGTGCTATACGATAAGGAGCGCAAGTGCTTGGTCGAAGCTACATTTGATATTGCAGATTTAGGCCTCCGGCCATTGTTTGAACAATACGATGCCGACTATGACGATCTGCTTATTCTCCGCCGTGAGATACTCCCTTCCGCCAAGAGCCGTGCTTTTGTCAACGATTCTCCTGCCAGCCTCCAGTTTCTTAAGGAACTGGCCCCCCATATTCTCGACATCCATTCGCAGTATCAGACTCTCACTCTCACCGAGAGCCATTTCCAGACTCAGCTGCTCGACTCTTTCTCCGACCCGTCGCTGCTGCCGCAGTATCAGTCGCTCTATCGCCAATATGTTGGCTTAAAACATGAGTTGGAACGACTGACAGCCCAAGATGCGGAGAATAATAAGGTGATGGACTATAACCGATTCCTCTTTGATGAGCTGATGGCCGCCCAACTCAATGATGACGAGCAGCAGCCTCTGGAGGAGGAGGCGCATCTGCTAGAACATACCGGCACTATCAAAGAGGCTCTAGGCGCGTTTGAGGCCTTGTGCGATGGCGATGAGGGAGCTTTGGCGCGGTTGATTGCCGCCCGAGGGGCACTTGCCAATGTCGCAGCCTATCATGCCGATATAGAGATACTCCATCAGCGGCTTGACTCATGTATTATTGAGCTGCAGGACATTCTTTCTGATGCGGCTTCGCTCAACGATAAGCTCCAGTTCTCACCCGAACGCCAAGCATTGGTCAACGAGCGCCTCGACCTTATCTACCGCCTGCAGAAGAAGCATGGGGTGGACAGCATCGCAGCTTTGTTGAAGATACAAAAACGTTTGGACCAGCAGCTGCAAGAGGCCGACAGCCTCGACGACCGCATCCGCGAGGTGATGGAGCAGGTCGACCAAGTATATGGCCTCATGCAGCAGGCTGCCGACCGCCTTACGGCCAGTCGTCGTGAGGCTGGAAGAATGCTTGAGGAGCAGCTTCTGCCAGTGCTTGCCCAGTTGGGTATGTCTGCCGCACGTATAGTTGTTGATATTGCCCCCGCCGTAGATTACGGACCTATGGGCCACGATGCTGTTTCGCTACTCTTTAATGCCAACCAAGGTGGTTCCCTGCGTCCTATTGCCGAAGTGGCGTCGGGTGGTGAGTTGTCGCGTCTGATGCTGGCTGTCAAATCTGTGGTGACCCGCCGCAGCCTACTTCCCACCATTATCTTCGACGAGATAGACAGCGGAGTATCAGGCGACATCTCTGTCGCGGTGGGTTCTATTATGCGAATGATGGCCCAGCACATGCAGGTGGTGGCCATCTCACATTTGCCACAGATAGCGGCCAAGGCATCGCAGCACCTCAAAGTGTCTAAAGCCCTTGAAGATAATCGTACCATCTCTCGCATCCGTGAGCTCTCGCCCGACGAGCGCATCACAGAGATTGCCGTCATGCTCTCATCCAATCCTCCCACACAGGCAGCACTTCAGACGGCTCGCGAATTAATGACATAAACCCCATACCGATGAAAAAAACACTTGCCCTACTCTTTATGTCGCTAACGGCGCTCATGTCTTATGCTCAGAATAATAAGACTCCGCAGCTCTCATCCCCGCTTCATCTTACTCCTGCCCCCTCTGGCACCTTTGCCGAGGTGCGTACCAACCATTTCCATGGCGGCCTTGACCTCCGTATTGGTGGAGACGAGGGTGTGGGCACCCCAGTCTATGCTCCAGCCGATGGCTTTGTGTCCCGTCTTCGGATTTCTGCTTACGATGGTGGCAAGATGCTTTATATAGACCATCCCGGCGGCATCACCACGGTTTATCTACACCTCGACAGCTACCATGGGGCTATAGCCAAGTATGTGCGCAACTACCAGGCACGCAAGCAGTGCTATGCTTTCGACACCACTATTGCCCAAGGTGTGCTCCCCGTCCACAAAGGAGACCTCATTGCCTATGCCGGCAACTCGGGCATGAGCGGGGGTCCTCACCTCCATTACGAAGTGCGCAACACCTCCACCCAGCAGAGTCTCAATCCTCTCCGTTATGGTATCACATTGCCCGACACCATTCGCCCGGTAATAAGGGGTATACGGCTCCTCCCTGTTGAAAAGAATACCCGCCTCAATGGCAGCAAGGCGCCCTATCAGGTGGATATCTCCACAAAATTCCGACGTATGGGCACTGTATATAACCCCATACCTGTGCTGGGCCGTTTCTATATATCTGTCTATGCTACAGATATGTCTGAGGGCTCTACCCTTCGCAACGGCTATGAGCGGCTCGACATCTGGGTTGATGGACGCCACTTCTTCCAATATAATGTCGATAAGATAACCTTTGGCGACACCCGAGCCATCAACGCTCAGCTCGACTACGACCAATACCTTGCCACACGCGAACCCTATATCATTACTCGCCGCCTGCCTGGCGACCCCATGCGCCCGGCCCGCACCTTCGGCGACGGCAGCATCGGCTTTATCGACAGCGACACCACCCTACACCGCATCACCGTGGCTGTTACCGACTTCAACGGCAATCAGGCCGTTCGCTGCTTCTATGTGCGCAACCGCTTTGAGACACTGGTGCCCATGCACGAGGTTCCAGAACATCCATCATACCACCTCTTTTCTGACAGTCTTACAGTCCGCTGGCCTCTCAGTGTTCACCGTGGCGACTATCAGGTGGAGATGCCAGCTGGCATGCTCTACTACGACGACCTCCTCCTCCACGGCATGCAAAAAGACCGTCGCTATATTTCCCCAATCTATACTGTCAAGCCTTGGCGTAGTCCCTATCCGCCTCATCGCACATGGCAGCTGCGTGTGCCTCTAGTCGTTGGCTATGAGCCTTCGCAACTGGTGGTCTGCACTCTTCGCAACGACAAGCTGTCTGCATTGCCAACACGCATCGTCGAGCGCCGTATAGAGGGCAAGCCCGGACGTTGGCTTGAGGCCGATATACGTGTTTTTGGCAACTTTGTTGTAGCCTCCGACACCTCAGCGCCTTATGTCAAGCCGCTAAACTTTAAGGCTGGTGGAAAAGTGTCTGTGTCGACATTGCGGCTTAAAATGGGCGACAACCTCTCAGGTGTGCGCGAATACCGTTGTTTCATCAATGGCGAGTGGGTCCTGGGCGAGTTTGATGGTAAGACTGCCACACTCTCCATTGCCCTCGACCAGGTGCCAAAGTCCGCTAAAAATCTAGACCTCCGTATATTTCTTACCGACTGCTGCGGCAATGCCCGTGAGGTGGCATACCAACTGCGCCGTTAAGACATAAAATGGTATATTTCTGTGAAACAGTTGCTTCGGAGTGCTTTTTAGTCATCCTCTCTCTGGCAGCTGCTGTCGTAGCGTTTCTTTCTTTTGGCATTCTTTTCGTTCACAATGGTGAATCCTTTCTTGCGAATGCTGCCAATGTATTCTTTGTTGGTATTGTACTTTACCGAACCTAATGTCTCTCCTTCGTAGTTGTAGGTGGTGATTTTCCCGCCATTGTCCATCAGGAAGAAATCATCGCCCCAACCTACTAGTTTGCCTTTGGCTCTAACCGTGCAGAGCATGTTACTGCCTGATCCGTAAATCTTATATTCGTTACCCTTGGGGTTGGTGATGTTGTGTATTACCCCGTTCGATGCACTCTTTGTCGGGGTCTTTTCAGTGCTCTTTGATTTGCTGTTTCGTTTGGGTCTTGCTCCAGATTTTGCCGACTCACGTGTGACCCCATGTTTTGCCAGCTCCATATCTATCTCGTGTTTGCGGTCGCGGTAAGACAAAAACCACGTCAATAATCCCATACAGGCCAATCCCATTAAGACCAATACTAAAGTTGCTTCTTCCATTTTGTCAGTTATATGTAGGTTGAAAAACTAGTTCTATCTTATATCTATCTTCTAGAATGCACGCATATTCCACATAAGTGTTATTCGGCAAGCAGTAGTAGCGCACCTACACTCACATTGTTCACAATCCACGTTATGCCAAGAATCATTAGTGCTGTTACCAAGGTAAATGTATTGCTACTGATTGGTATAACGTACTTTGAACTAGTTGGTTGTGTAAAGGTGGCTGTTACCTACCTATTTGCAAATATACAAATTAATCAGCATATATTATAAAAAATTAAAGTTTGACGAGGGAAACAGGCTTGCATTCCGAGTCTTTTTTATCCATACGTTTTTGTTTTCAATAGTCGGGTTGTTTAGTGGTGGTGTCTATCTGCTGTGTACCTGCCGTGTACCTGCCTTGTGCCTGCCTTCGCCCTGTTTTCGTCGCTGGAAACGAAGGCACGACGAAGGCATGGAGTGTGATTGAGGTGAGTTCTGTCGTCCGTCTAATATAATTATACCGAAAAAGGCAAAAATTAGGGTGCCACTTTTAGAAAAAAAAGTGGCACAAAGTTGTACAAGGCGAAAGCAAAGAAAGCTAGCTTTCTTTGCCGAGCCAAAGCAACGCCACGAAAGTAAAATGGGGCATGATGACGATGACAATGACAATGGGGTTAGATGCATGTATCGCCCCTTGAGGGGTAGAATAGAACAGCTAGGGTTGGCAACCTGCTGATTTTTATTGCAAATAATACCAAGAAACGGTTGTTTGTAAATATGTCATGTCACTTTTTTAAGATATCATGTCACTTTTTTTAAGAATAATGGCTTGTCAAACTTTAGTAAAAAAGCTTCTTTCTTCGTGGCGAAATAGTATTTTATGGCTTCAGTGGGATGCTCTCTTAGCTTGTAATGACGAGACTTGGGCGGCATGAGGTAGAACTTGCATGAATAATGGTTATTATGCCTTTGGTAGTGTTGGTAGTCAGTGCTTTGAAAAGAAAATAATAAAAAAACTTTGTCAGTTCAAAAAATAGTTGTAATTTTGCAGTCCGTTTCGTAGGTATCAGATACCACCGAAAGTGCAGTAAATTACATAATTAAAATAACATAATAGAATGTACGCAATTGTAGAAATCGCAGGAAAGCAATTCAAGGTCGCTAAAGATCAGAAGGTCTTCGTAAACCGTCTTCACACAGACGAGGGTAGCGAGGTTACTTTTGACACCGTGATGCTTAAAGACAATGATGGCAACGTAGAGGTGGGACAGCCCTACATTGCAGGTGCTAACGTGAAAGCCACAGTGCTGCGCCACCTTAAGGGCGACAAGGTGCTGGTGTTTAAGAAAATCCGCCGTAAGGGTTTCCAGAAAATGAACGGCTATCGCGACTATCTGACTCAGATTAAGATCGACAGCATTAACTAATTCAATGTAAAACCGTTTAAAAAATAGATTATTATGGCTCACAAAAAAGGTGTTGGTAGTTCCAGTAACGGTCGTGAATCCGAAAGCAAACGCTTAGGCGTTAAAATTTTTGGCGGTCAGCATTGTATCGCTGGTAACATCATTGTCCGCCAGCGTGGCACCGTCCACAACCCCGGCAGAAATGTCGGCATGGGCAAGGATCATACGCTTTATGCCTTGTGCGACGGCATAGTCAATTTCAAGAAAGGCCGCGAGAACCGCTCGTTTGTTTCGGTATTGCCCGAGACTGCTGAATAGTACTTTTAGATTCTGAAATTGTAATAGACGCCAGCCCTGTCGATGGGATGGCGTTTTTTTTTATTTGCCGTGTAATAAATGATTGTCTCTGACGTTATGGTGGTATGACTGGTGAAAAGCCGTATATAGTGGCAGGTCCGTGCAGCGTGGAGAGTCGCGAGCAGTTGGATGAGGTGGTGCAGGCGTTGAGCCGTGTGCCACATGTGTGTGTGGTGCGCTGCGGTGTGTGGAAGCCGAGAACTCACCCGGGTGTTTTTGAAGGCCTGGGCGAAGAAGCATTGCGCTGGGTGGCGGAGTTGAAAGGCCGCTATGCGGGGCTGCGCTTCGGCTGCGAGGTGGCTCGTGCCGAGCATGTGGAACAGGCTCTGCGCTATGGCATGGAAGTGTTGTGGATAGGAGCCCGCACTACGGCAAATCCCTTTATGGTGCAGGAGGTGGCTGAGGCGATGCGTGGCAGTGCTGCGACGGTGATGGTGAAGAATGCGCCGAGCCCCGATGTTCAATTGTGGTTGGGTGCTGTAGAGCGTTTGCGGCAGGTGGGGATAAGTGATATTATGGCTGTGCATCGCGGTTTTGACCTGTTTAAGAATGGCGGCTACCGCAACAATCCTCTGTGGGAGGTGCCCATAGAGCTGCGGCGGCTGGCACCGGAACTGCCCATGTTGTGCGACCCCAGCCATATTGCTGGTTGCAGAGGCCCCATAGCTACACTTTCTCAGATGGCCTTGAACTTGGGTTTCGACGGGTTGATGATAGAGGTGCACCCTCATCCCGATAAGGCATTAACTGATGCCGGACAGCAGATTACGCCTAAAGAGCTAGAGCAATTGTTGGAGAGGCTGATAGTGCCACAAACCGAGAGCTCAGTGGCTAATGAACAGCTCCAATGCCTCCGAGAGGAGATAGATATGATTGATGAACAGGTGCTCCAGCTCATGGCGGCACGGCTGGGAGTGGCTGGGAAAATAGCCCAAGTGAAAAAACAGGGCAATCTGGCTGTGTTCCAACCCAAACGTTGGGAACAGCTCTTGCAGCAAAGGCGCTTTATGGCGAGTGGTCTGGGATTGGATCCTGGCTTTGTAGAAGAACTATTTGAGAAAATCCACGCGGAGAGTGTGAGAGTTCAGTTGGAAAAATGAGATATGGATGCTATTCAGTCTGTTAGTATTGTACGCTCCGCATAATATGTGACAAGACAAACCTTTAAAACCCATAAATATATGAAGATTCGTTTTCTTAAAATGAAAGATTGGCTGCTGATGAGTGCCATGGGGCTGTTGGGGCTGACGGCGTGCCACAGCACTAAGGAGGCTGCGACGCAGCAAACCCCGGCAAAAGATGGCGACGATGCTGTGGTTCAGCCCACTCCTAGAAACGAGATGGCACTGATGTATGGTGTGCCGACTATGGACTTTGTGGTAAAAGGCCGTGTGATTGACGAGGAGGGTGTGCCTGTGAAAGGGATTCAGGTGATATTGGTAAATCAGACGGTGGACATTGCCCCCGACCATATGGATGAGGACAACCCCTTTGTGCAGGACTATATCAAGCACTCGTCTGACACAACGGATGCGCAGGGCGTGTTTGAGTGCCATGTTAAAGATGTGCCGGCGGAAGTGCAGCGTGTTATAGTGCGCGACATTGATGGAGATAAGAACGGCAGCTACGAGGATCAGATGGTGGACATTGAGTTTACCGAGGCTGACCAAAGCGGCGAGCGCAAGGGTTGGTACCTTGGCAGACGGACCAAGGATGTGGACATCACTGTGAGCAAGAAGTAGACGTCGGATATGGACCTTAAGCAGGAGCTATGGCGGCAGTATCGCCACAATCAAGCGAAGCTGCATCCGTTGCGGACGCTCTTTTGGGAGTGTACGCTACGTTGCAATATGCATTGCAGACATTGCGGCAGCGACTGCAAGGTGAGCACCACAACGCCCGACATGCCTGCCAAGGATTTCTTTAAGGCAATTGACGACATCACACCCCATGTGGACCCTCACAAGGTGTTTGTTATCTTTACCGGGGGAGAGGCTTTGCTGCGCCCCGACATTGATGCCTGCGGATTAGAATTGTACCGTAGAGGATACCCTTGGGGTATGGTGACGAATGGCTATCTGCTGGACGCGAACCGCCTGGATAGTTTGCGGGCGAGTGGGTTACACTCGATTACGGTGAGCCTGGATGGCTTGGAAGAGGAGCATGACTGGATGCGCCAGACCAAAGGGGGCTTTGCGCGAGCAAGTAACGCCATACGGCTGCTGGGGCAGACTGACGACCTCCTTTGGGATGTGGTGACTTGTGTGAACCCTCACAACTACCACCAGTTGGATAAAATAAAGGGCTACTTATTATCGTTGGGCTGCCACAGATGGCGGCTGTTTGCCATCTTTCCGATGGGACGTGCCGCCCATGACCCTGAACTGCAGCTGTCGAACGAGCAGTTCACCGGGGTGTTGGACTTTGTGAGACGTGTGAGAGAGACGGACGATGGAATGATATGCAGCTATGCCTGTGAGGGCTATCTGGGCCACTATGAACGAAAGGTAAGGAACAATTATTACTATTGCCGAGCGGGTATAGAGGTGGCCTCGGTTCTCTGTGATGGGAGTATTTCGGGCTGCACAAGCATCCGCAGCAATCTCCACCAGGGCAATATCTATAAGGATAACTTATGGGAGGTGTGGCAAAACGGTTTCCAAGCCTATCGCGATAGAGGCTGGGCCCGCAAGGGCGAGTGCAAGAGCTGCAAGGTATGGCGCTATTGTGAAGGCAACGGGTTGCATCTGTATGACGACAATGGCGATTTGCTTTCTTGCAGCCTTCATAGGATTATTCGGCAGAGGTGACCAGCTGCAGCAGTTGCTCAAGGTCGGGTTGGTCGGCAGGGAAGATGATTTGGGCTTTTCGATAGTGGGGCATCCGCGTTTCGAGTTGTTGACGGATAAATAGGGCTTTTTGCTCCTCGTTCATTCCCGCAAGGGTGGGACGGTTTTTTTTAGATGCAGCAGCACGCCGAAGAAGGGTCGCCACAGTTACATCAAAAAAAACCGATTTGCCATGATGGTTCATCCAGTGCATGTTGTCGAAGTAGCAGGGGGTGCCTCCTCCGGTGGATACAACAACGTCGTCGAGTTCGGCAGTGGAGTGGAGTAGTTTTTGCTCGATTTTGCGGAATGCCTCTTCGCCGTAGCGCTTGAAGAAGATGGGCACAGTGGTGTGGAAGGTGGTTTCGAGTACTTGGTCGAGGTCTAGCCATTTGTATCCCAGCCGTTGAGCTAGCTTGTGCCCCACGGTGGTTTTTCCACTGTACATATATCCAGTCAGGTAGATGCGCATGTGTTTAATGGTCTTCTGGTGGGGGTTGGGTGCCGCCAGTGAGGGTGATGAGTGGGAAGGTGCGTCGGGCATTACCAGCAAAGATGCCTAAAGCTCCGCTTACATTGCTGTATATCTCTGGCGGTTCGGTGATGAGTTGGAGCATACTGGTGGCGTTGGCGATTTCTTGCAGATAGCGATAGCGTTCAGGGCTTACAGTTTCGACATCGAGGGTATATTGATGGATGTAGGGAACCACTTCGTTGGTATCGGTAAGTCGGATAAGGGTCAGGGTGGTATTGTGGTTGGTGCCGTCTATGTTGCTGTCGGTAGTGAGCAGTTGGTTGAGAGGGGAGAATCCCGAGACTGACAGATTGGTGGCGATAAAAGGGTCGACAAGCGCGTGGTCGTTGCAAAGGAAAAAGGTGTTGTAGGTGGTGTCAATGGTGTCGTAGCGGTCGAAGTAGGGGCTGTACCGACATCCGCTGTCGCGCTGGCGAAGGGTGATGCAGTAGTAGTCTTTATGGTTGGCGTAGTCGTCGATATTAAAGTTGACTATCAGCAGGTGGAAGACCCCGGTGTCGTTGGTGAAGGCGATGGGTTGGCTGATGCGTGGCATACGAGGCACCACGGTGTGTGCGTAAATGTCCTTTCCTTCAGCAAGGATGCGGATGGAGAGGTCGTCGTCCTCTTGAACGGTATAGTTGAAGTAATAGTTGCAGCGGTCGACCATGGTGGGTAGGTAGTCGGTACCGTTGATGGTGACAGCCATGTCTACATTATTGATAGGTTGGTAGTTGGTTGAGTCGAGGAAGAAGCGGCTGTGAGCGAAGTAGACAAAGAGCTGTTTGCCTGCGGAGGGAACTCCGTTGAGTACTGGCTCAGAATGGGACACCGAAGTGTCGAAATCGATGACTTTCTCGCATGATGCGAGGGCTAGGAATAGCAGTGATATAAGGGTGATACGTTTCATGTTCAGAAATATAAGGTGTAGGCAACGGATGGAAGGATGGGGAATATGGAGAGTTGCACCAAGGCTTTGCCATAGCCTTGATAGCTATATTGGCTGCTGGTGTAGGTGAGGTAGGGGTTGGCACGATTATATAGGTTGTAGATGCTGATATTGAATGTGCGGCGCATCTTGGGGTGCCATACTGGTGCATCAGCGCCTTCGATATCTGGCAGGTTGCTTTTGCGACCTTTGAAGGTGCGGTGGAAGTTGATGCTGATGTCGGCACGGTGATAGTTGGGCATGCGGAAGTTGTTGCGGCTGCTTACGTGCGAGAGGGTAGTGGTCATGTTGGGAGTGGAGTTATAGCTGTCGGGGTCGTCGCTGGCTACCGGATATTTCTCCATGGCCAAGGTGGCGGTGTTGCCGGTGCTGAATACCCAGGTGCCACTAATGTCGATCTGTTTGTTAATCTTGTATGTCAGTACGATGGAAAGGTCGTGGCGGCGGTCGTATTTGGCGGGGAATGGGTTCCCGTTGTTTAGTTCTTGCCCTGGACGGTTGAAGAGGTGGTTGGTATGGCTCCATGTATAGGCCACCCATCCGGTCAGGTCGCCATAGTTGCGCTGGGCCAAAAACTCAACGCCATACGTCCAGCCGTCGCCCAAACATACCAGCTCTTCCCATCCCACAGTGCTGCCGAACGAGGTGGCACCGTCCTTGTATTCAATGATGTCGCGCATGTGCTTGTAATAGCCCTCAATCGATAGGTCTACTCCGATATCGGTATTATAGCACAGTCCTGCGGCCAATTGGTTTGCGGTCATGGGTGGAATGCGCCGTGTGGAGGGCACCCAAAGGTCGGTGGGCAGGCTAACACTCGTGGTGGAAAGCAGGTGCATATATTGCGACATGTAGGCATATCCAACCTTAAACGACAGATTGTCGCCTAGCAGTGCGCGTCCTGAGATGCGGGGCTGTACCGAGGGGTAGAACACATTCTCCACACCGAAACCGCTGATGTTGATGCCGTAGTTAATCTTAAACACGTCATTGATGCTCCAGTCGTCTTCGGCAAAAAGAACTATCTCGTTGGCTCTCACAGTGTCCTCCTGCAGGGTGGTGTCCATCTGCCAAGCATTGTTCATCTGTATCTGGTCGAAATAGTCTATGCTGCCGCTTGCCACACTGGGGCGTATGCGGTGCCGGGTATAGTAGGTGCCGAACTGTATATTGTGGTCGGGACGGGGTGTGTAGGAGAAGTCCCACCGTCCGGTGATGTCGTATATGGCCGACACATAGTTGCCCTTGATTGTGGAGACTTGCTCGCTGCCGTCGTCAAGCACGGCATCTTTCTCGATTCCTACAACCATTTGGTTGTTGTATTGTGTATAGGAGGCAGAGAGATTCATAAAAAGCTTTGGTCCCAGAACATAGTTCCATCTCAATCCGCCCACGGTGTTGCCCCAGTTGTTTGCAAAATCAAGGTATTGGTCCTCGGCCAAAGAGCTCTCGGTACGCACTTTGGTGTATACGTCGTCGTTGCCGTGGTAGAAGGTAGCGTAGAGGCGGCTCTTGTCAGAGAATTTGTGTGTCACCTTGGCATTAAGGTCGTAAAAGTAGTAGCCTGCCACCAGTTTGCTCTTGCCGTCAACGTCGGTGGCCATGCGTTGCACCAATGGTTGAAGGAGAAAGTCAGCATAGGTGCGCCGTGCCGATAGGCAGAAGGTGGTCTTCTCCTTCACGATAGGTCCTTCCACGTTTATCTTGGCCGAGATGAAACCGATGGAGGCGTTGCCGTGAATCTCCTTGTCGTTGCCGTTATTGGTGGTGACGTCCAACACGCTTGATAGCCTGCCGCCAAAACGGGCAGGGAAACTGCCCTTGTACAGTGTCACATTCTTAACAGCGTCGGCATTGAAGGCCGAGAAAAAGCCTCCCATGTGGTTGACGTTGTATAGTGGTATACCGTCCAGCAGGAACAAGTTCTCATCGGGTCCGCCGCCACGCACATACATGCCGCCGGTGCCTTCGTTGCCGCTTTGCACTCCGGGTAGTAGCTGTATTGCCTTCATGATGTCTGCCTCGCCAAAAAGCACCGGCACAGCTTTCAGCTGTTCGACGGGCATTTCCAAGGCCGACATTTGTGCCGACTCGCGCGAGTTGATGCGCTGTGCTCTTACCACCACCTCTTGCAGCTGTATGCTGGGATGCAGCTTATAGTTTCGGTTGGTGTTGCCTTTAAGATGGATGGTGTCGTGAATGGGTTCGTAGCCCACAAAGGTGATGCGCAGTGTGGCGGTATTCTCTTTGAGTGTTAATGTGTAACGCCCGTTTACATTGGTGGTGGTTCCCTTTCCGCTACGGGTGTCCAGCACAGTGGCGCCTATAAGGGTCTCCCCCGTAGCGTTGTCGGTGATGATGCCGCTGATGGTGTGCTGTGCTTGCAGGGCCAGTGGCGTTATAAGCAGCGCAAGCAGGATGAGGTGTCGGTACATTCGTCTAGTAGTTCTGTCAATGTTTTATTGATAATAGGGTGCCGATATTGGGGCGCGATGTCGCAAAGGGGTTGTAAAACAAATCGGCGCAAGTGCATACGTGGGTGTGGGAGGGTGAGGTCGGGGGTGTCTATAACTAGTTGGTCGTAGAAAATCAAGTCGATGTCGATGGGGCGGCTAAAGTAAAAATGTGAATTGGTGGATGAGCCTATATCGTTGCTTTCACCATTCGAAGGCCTGTGCCGGCCGAGCATCTGTTCGATGCTCATTGCCTCGTTAAGTGCCTCGTGTGGCGAAAGGGAGGTGTTCGCAGCCAAGGCTTGGTTGAAGAAACTTTGTGGAGTCTCGTCTGGTGAAAAAAAACCCCATGGGGCTGTTTCATAGATATATGAACAAGTAGCGACAGACCCAATACGCTGTTGTATCAGGTCTGTCGCTTGGCTTATCATCTGTCGGCGGTCGCCTTGATTGCCGCCAATCAGCAGATAGAGTGTTGGCATTACTTCACTTCGGTGAATACCATGTCGAAGGCGATGGTCGCACCTGTCTCCTCGTCGGTTTCGGATATGGAGAAGTTGATGGTGTTCTCCTTCTTGTTGTAGGTGAAGGGCATGGTCAATGTTTCTTCGTCGTCGGAGACAGTGATGGTGCCAGCTTCGCCGTCGAAGGTGTAGGTGAAGGCCTGGGTCTCAGTTTCCTCTTCAATGGGGAACGACATGCCCATGGCACTCATCTCACCGCTGGTGGTGAGGGTCAAGCTGCCGTTGGTAGCATCGCTGAACTTCATGGTACCGTCGATGACCATGTGCATGGTGGCTGTGATTCCCTCCATTGTCATCTGTTGGGTGGTGTCGGTGTGGGTCTTCCAGCTGGTGCCGGTGAGCTCTTTTTCTTTGTTGCACGAGGCAAACATCATGGTGAAACAGGCCAATAAGGCCACAAACAATGTTTTTTTCATTTTGTTTGACTTTTGATTGATTAGGTTAATAAAAATATGCGTTGTTGTTTTCAGCCACAGTGGATGAAGCTTTCAACCAGCTCCAAGATTTTGTGCGGGTTGGTGCCAATCTCGGCACGTAGGGTGCGGTCGTTGTATTTGCGCAGCTGCTCCAATATGCCGTCGATAAGTGCGGGGGCAAAGATGCCCTTTTCCTCGTAAATGGCACGGTCGCGCTCCAGCATGTCGGCACTGGCGGCACAGCTGTCGGGCAGCACATCCAAACGGTTCAGCACATCCTCATGCTCGAAGATGTTCACGCTCACATAGCGGTCCTTGGCATATTGCACGGCGTTCTCCATCTCGAAACCGTGGCGTGCGGCCACCGTCATGCCTGCCAGCAGCAGATACACGTTGGCGCTGCCGTCGGGTGTGCGCAGTTCGATAGTCTGCTTATAGCTGAAGTCCACTGCATCGTTCTTTTCCAGAGGGTTGCAATGGGCCATCATATTGCCACTGCCCTTCGTCCAGCCCAGCGGCACACGCACCATGGCGCTGCGGTTGCGGTCGCCCCAGCAGATGTTGGTGGGAGCTTCCTGGTGTGGCACCAGACGGAAATAGCTGGTGGGGTTGGTGTCGCCAAAAGCGGTGAGCGAACCTGCCAGGCTCAGAATGCCTGCGATGGCCTTATGTGCCACGTCGGTGAGCCCGTTTTCGCCTATGTACATGTTCTTGCCGTCCTTGCTGATGCGGGTGTGGATGTGCATGCCGCTGCCGGCCTTGCCCACTGTGATTTTGGGGGCGAAGGTGACGGTGATGCCGTATTGGTGGCCCAAAGTGCGCATAATCCACTTGGCTATCACCAGCTGGTCGGCGGCATCCTCGAGACGTGTGGGCAGAAACTCTATCTCGTTCTGCTCATACATCATATCGTCCACACAGAAGTTGCCCACCTCGCTGTGGCCATACTTGATAAGACCGCCGCACTCTGCTATCAGCTTCATAGCCTCCACACGGAAATTCTCAAACTTGCAGAAAGGTGTTGAGGCATGATAGCCGCGCTGGTCCTCAGTCATATATTCCTCCTCCTTAGGGGCTATGACATAGTATTCCAGTTCGCCCATCACCTCAAACTCCATGCCGCCGGTGGCTTCCCGGAAGGCATTGCCGGCTTTTGCAAGGGTGTATTCAGGAGCCATCTCAAAGGGCTCGCCATCCTTGGTGTAGAAGTTGCACAGGAGGTCCAGCGTGGGTATCTCGGCGAAGGGGTCGATAAAGGCCGTGCGGAAACGCGGTATCACATACAGGTCGCTGCTGCCGGCCTCCAAGAAGGGGAACAGGCTGCTGCCGTCCACGCGCTCGCCGCTGGTCAATATCTCGTCGGCGTGTTCCATGCTGTTGATGACAAAGTTCAGCGTCTTCAGACGGCCGTCGTTCGCCATGTAGCGAAACTTGATCATCTCTATTTCGAATTCCTCGATGACCTTGAGGATATCCGCCTTGGTAAACTCGGCCATGGGCTTCTCCAAGAACCTCACCAAGCGGTTGGGATTAAGTTGCAGTTCTGATTTTTTCATTTATGAAGTATTTTTTTTGATTTTGGGATTGCAAAAGTACGAATAATTTTTGTATCTTTGCAAATTCAAAATCGCATAAAATGTAATGTGCAAGAAATCAAAAAAATCAAGATATATAAAAATTACTAACTATGTTTAAAAAAGAAACTTATATCGCCCGCCGTGAGCAGTTGCGCAAGGATGTCGGCCATGGTATTATCATCATTCAAGGCAACCACGAGGCCCCCTGCAACTACCCCGACAACACCTATTGGTTCCGTCAGGACAGCACCTTCCTCTATTTCTTTGGCCTCCAGCGCGAGGACCTCATCGGTGTGCTCGACTGCGACAGTGGCAAAGACTTTATCTTCGCCAACGACTACGACATCGACGATGTCATCTGGACCGGCCCACTGCCCAGTGTCCGCGAGCTTGCTGCCAGTGTGGGTGTGGAAAACACCGGCACCCTTGCCGACCTCGACAAATTCGTCCAGGATTCCAAACACTCAGTCCTCAATTCCCAATCCGCCGTCCACTATCTCCCTCCCTACCGTGCCGACAACCGTCGCCAGCTAGGCGTGTTGCTGGGCATCGACTACGATGCAGTGCCCCGCTACGCCTCCATGCCCCTTATTCTCGCCTGCGTTAGGCAGCGCAGCATCAAGAGCGACGAGGAAATAGCCGAAATCGAAAAAGCCATCGCCACCGCCTACAACATGCACGTCGGTGCCATGCGCATGGCCATGCCCGGCCGCTATGAGTACGAACTCGCAGGCTTCATGCAGGGCGAGGCTTGGAAGGGCAACGGCCCCGTCAGCTTCCCCGTTATCATGACCATCCACGGCGAGACCCTCCACAACCACAACCACAACCACAAACTCGAGCTCGGGCGCATGCTCGTCATGGACGCCGGTTGCGAGACAGCCATGAACTACTGCTCCGACATCACCCGCTCAGTGCCCGTGGGCGGCAAGTTCGACGACCGCCAGCGCGCCATCTACCAAATTGTCCTCAACGCCAACCTCGAGGCCATCCGCGTCACCCGTCCCGGCATCACCTACCAAGAGGTGCACACTGCCGCCAGCCGCGTCCTTGCCCAAGGCTACAAAGAACTAGGCATACTCCGCGGCAACCTCGACGACATCGTGGCCAACGGCGCCCACAGCCTCCTCATGCCCCACGGCCTCGGCCACATGATGGGCCTCGACGTCCACGACATGGAAAACTACGGCCAAATCAACGTGGGCTACGACGATGAGACACGCCCCAGCAACCAGTTCGGCCTCGGCAGCCTCCGTTGTGGCCGCCGCCTGCAGCCCGGCTTCGTCATCACCGACGAACCCGGATGCTACTTTATCCCTGCCCTTATCGACCAGTGGCGTCAGCAAGGCACCAACAAAGACTATATCAACTTCGACGAACTCGAAAAATGGAAGGACTTCGGCGGCATACGCATCGAGGACGACATCCTTGTCACGGCCGACGGCTGCCGCGTCCTCGGCAAGCCCATCCCCAAGACCGTCGCCGAAATCGAGGCCACCATGAACAGCTGATTTCTTTTTGAAGATTGAGGATTGAGTATTAGGGCTTAAGCCCGACCGTTTGTTTCTATTCTCAGTCCTCAATTCTTCTCCTTGCCCACTATCAGCCTTCGCCACTCTTTCGCCCTGACTTCGTTTGTTATACTATATTTATACTTTACTTATACCTCAGTTATACTATATATGCTAGTATAACTGAGGTATAGCTAAGGCATATTATTGCTATCTCCACCGAAGCCACAAAGAGGGAAGCCTATTGGATGTGCAAATCGTAAAAATAGTTAAAGTTGACTGACCCCTGTAATATTTCGAGGGTTTGTGCGTCTACATAATGAAAACGCTTTTTTTTGACGATAATGTTTCACCATTTAATATTGTACCTCAATTCCGCAAATCTGCCACACGACCCGACCGATGCGTCTTCGAGAGTGAGTCCGACCGAAACAGAAGGTTTATGTCTCAGTATTTTTCAAACAAACAGACAATTATCCATAC
>JAFRRK010000036.1 GCA_017428115.1 Bacteroidales bacterium
AACTGCTACCTGACTAAAAGATTTTTTGCCATGTCTGGTCTCAGACCTAACATGTCCTTAAATGCCAAAATTTTCAAAGAACTATATGATATTGCGGCTTGCGCCGCTTGATTTGTTAAAATTTTATTTCCGAACTATTGTTATTATGGACATGAACGAGCAGGTTTTTCTTCTTTTCGATTGCGCAATGGGGTTCCATTGTAATTGAGAAAAGAAGAAAAAGATGCCGTTCAGGTGCTTTAAGAAAATCATTGAATTAAATTTAAACAGCTTCTAAAATCAGGCTCACAGTCTGAGGCAGGTTAGTATTTCGGATTATCACGAGTGGGTCGTTGTCAGAAAGGAATCTTTGTACAACTTTCTTGTTTGGAAATCCGAGGTCTTTGGTGAATTCCTCAAGGATTTCGCGCAGCACGAGCAGGATTCCCTCATAGAACGTTATCTCGCTCACGCCGACCTTGTTTTCGCAGAAGAGACCGCCGGGCGTCTCGTAAGAGGTCATGCGCTTGACCCCGTTCAAGAGTGAGTACTGCATCAGGCAGATGGAGACTATCTGGGAATTGAAGTGCTGAGCCTGGTTGCCCTCAAGTCTGAGGTACTGCTTGCATTTTGAAAAAAAAGTTCCAATCACTGAAAAAAAAGTTCGTATATTTACAGAGTGAAATAATTGGTTGTTTTTTTTGATTTGACACTGCAAAGATGCTAAAATATAGCTATTTGCACAAATCAATATTGTCACTTTTTGAACACAAATTACTTGACTAACTTTAGTAACTAATCAATAAATTAAACAACAAAACATTAACTATTCAGACAAAAACAAGACGGGAGTATGAAGCTCCTATGGTTGAACTGTTCGAGGCCCGTGTCGAGAAAGGCTTCCAGTCGAGTGGTACAATAAGTGGCTCCGACATAGAAGGAGTTACATCGAGTGGGAATGACTACGACAATGCCTTGTTCTCTTGATGTATCACTATTAAAAAGAGTAGAAAGATGAAAAGAAATTTACTATCTTTTGCATCACTGGTTGCTTTGGTTGCCCTAGTGAGTTTTACCTCATGTAAGAAAGAAGAACAGGTGGTAGCGACGTTCACCGCCTCAATGGAGAGCTGCTCAGATATCCACAATGCCAAGACGGTGCTTGATGGCACTACGTTGAAATGGATGTCGGGCGACGAGGTGAAGATATACTCCGACGGCACAGATGCCGTGTTCACTGCCACGCCCCAGAGCAATGCTACAAAGGCAACATTCACCACCACAGACCTCACTTTTGAAGCTGGGAATAGCTTCATTGCCTACTATCCTGTCAATAGTGTTGTGAATAGTGTGACCATTCCCGCAACACAGGAGAGTGCCGACGGCTCGCTGCGAAACTTCCCTATGCACGCCTATTCGACCTCCAACGCACTACAGTTTACCAACCT
Source organism: Bacteroidales bacterium (assembly GCA_017428115.1). Lineage (GTDB taxonomy): Bacteria > Bacteroidota > Bacteroidia > Bacteroidales > P3 > Colimorpha. The sequence continues at coordinate 1,428 of JAFRRK010000036.1, forward strand.
CTGCGGCGTGCTGAAGCTGCGCTTGCAGAAGAGTAATGTGACGGTCACCTCTATCGCCCTGACTACCGAACAGACCATCAACGGCACCTATCAGGTGAACAACTACAACAGCACTGGGATTGCCACACTGAACACCACCTCGGTGACCAACGGCACCAAAACCACCACCATGGAGTGCAACCAGAGCATAGACCAATTACACGACTTCTATATCTACCTGCCCGCAGGCACCTACAGCGGATTGAAATTAGTCATCACCGCTTCAGACGGTTCGTTTTGCATCAAGGGTCCTGCCCCTGCAGGACACAATGTGGTGATTGAGCGCAGCAAGTACAGCACCCTCACTCTCAGTGGTGATGATTTGACCTTCGGGGAACCGCCAACTACTACTGCCAACCCGCTCACCTTCGAGGCCAAGGTGTCTAATGCAACAGTCTCGTTCAACAGCCCTTCCTCCATCGGAGCTACAATGGTGTACAGCACCGATGGAGGCAACAGTTGGACGAGTTATACCAACAATACCGACATTACTCTGGCAAATGTCGGCGACAAGGTCTCTTTCCGTGCCGCAGACAACAGCAGTGTCTTAGGGGGTAGAAACGCTAATAATAGAATCAGCAGTAGATTCACAGTTACAGGTGGATGCTATCTTTATGGCAACATTATGAGCTTGCTTACTTCGGAGTATGAGAACGCCACAACGTTGGACGATTACGATTCATATACATTTGCCCATCTGTTTTATGGTGTAAAGACTATCTATAGCCATCCTACCAAACAGCTGCTTATGCCTGCCACCGAGCTGATATCCTATTGCTATTACCATATGTTCGATGGCTGCACCAACCTCACCACAGCGCCTGCCCTTCCTGCCACCGAGCTGGCAAGCTATTGTTATTCCGGTATGTTCAGCAAAACTGCTCTCACCACAGCACCGGCTCTGCCTGCCACCACTCTGGCTAATAATTGTTACGATCATATGTTTTACGATTGTGACAACCTCACCACAGCACCTGCCCTGCCTGCTACCACTCTAGAGATCGGTTGTTATAAGTATATGTTCTCTCGTTGTGATAACTTGACAGTAGCTCCAGACCTTCCTGCTGAGACTTTAGTAGGCGAGTGCTACGAGTCGATGTTTCAGTATTGCAATCGATTGAGTTTCATAAGATGCTATGCAACCACCGGCATTGACGTAAATAATAATAGTATAAATGGTTTTGTTGGAAAAAGTTCGACCGCAACTATTCATCGCACCTTCTACAGACCTGCTGGCGTGAACTGGCCCTATGGATGGAATGGTGTAGTGACAGACTATTGGACACTGGCAGATCTGACAGAATGATAAAAAATAAAGATGGGTTCTATTAATTCGTTTTTGAGAGCGCGTACCTTCGGCACGCTGATATGATTAACCTGATATACCCCCACACTATAAGTGCGGGGATATTGAGAGCTTGCCTCTCCGAGGCAATTTATAGAAGTCCTCTAAAAATTAATTTTTAGTGACCAGTGATCTATGAGCTGCGAAACGAACGCATCAAATAGAATAAAAAAGTGAAAATTGAAAAGGGGAGGGCACTCGGGGGCGGGTGCCTTTCCCCTTTTTTAGTGACCTGTGAAATGATATTTAGGTAGGTTCTTTTAATTCGTTTTTGAGAGCGTTGACTACTTCGCTTCTGCTACGCTCAGCTATCGAAAGTCCACAGGACTTTCTTCCCTTCGGCACGCTGAGATGTATTCGACTGATATCCATTATATAATATGGAGTTGCTCCCATTCGGTCGCGACCCCACATAAAATGGAGTTGCTCCCATTCGGTCGCGACCCCACATAAAATGGAGTTGCTCCCATTCGGTCGCGACCCCACAAAAATGGAGTTGCTCCCATTCGGTCGCGACCCCACATCGGGGCAATTAATAGAAGTCCCCTATAGTATGAAGAATAGTTAGATACTCAAGTGGCACAAAGGCACTTGGGGACTAGGTGGCGACGTCTGAAGAAATATAGGTAGTGACGTCTGAAGAATTATATTCCGTCTATATTGTTTTTTTTTCGTATTTTTGCAACCGCTTACGAGAGTAAGGTAAGTAGTACGAGAAAGCATTGCTTTAATGTCTTTTTTTCTTTTCTTTGATATTATGTCTATAAGGTTCTTCTATGGACAATAATAATGAAGTTTTTTTCTTTGCTATTAAAAAAAGTACAAGATGGATACGCTACCTAAATCAAAAACTCTACCAATCGAACCTTTGACGCGTATTTTCAAAAATACGTCGGCGACCTACAAGTTCTATTGGTTTATGGGGATACTAGATCTGTATGTGAAATCTGGAGTGACGCGAATGAACATTTGGGACATTATGGTTGAAATGACTGTGAATGCGTGGTATCCTGTTAGTTATTTCCGTCTGTCCTTTGGTAAAAGTGATTCTTTGCGAGATGCAATCATCTCGCTTCAGGAGGTACACCGACTGCCGATGAACAGTAGCCTTAACGAGCTGCGCAGATGGCTGCAAGCACACAAGAACGATACTCAGGTTAGACATACTCTGGCCTTCCTACCTAAGAACGTCCCCTACTGGTTTATGCGTCCATGGATAGACATAGCCGACACCAAGGAGATAATGCTTCGCTCACAGTCGCTTGAAAACAACTGCCTCTACAAACTGACCAAAGAAGATGATACAATATGGGTTGAACTGAATACCCATTGGTTGCCCTATCTTAAGGAGAACTACGTTATTTTGAAAGACTACGCCTACTGGAATCTCTCTTCGTTTTTGCAGGTTCGCAATCCCAACGTGCCGAACATTGCCAACAAGTTGGTGAAAGTGGAAAGCCGACAGGCACTGACTCGCCAGCGCAACTACTGGGATTTCGTGATTGATCACTCAAGCAAGCTGACGTGCATCTACACAGACCACCCTATCATGGTGGGTGATTACGACCTCGACCACTTCATCCCGTGGAGCTTCGTCTCACATAATCTGTTGTGGAACCTTATTCCAGCCGATGTCAGCGTGAACTCATCGAAGAGTAACCGTCTGCCCGATCTTGAGCAATACCTTTTGAAACTCGCCACTACTCAACAGAGGGCTGTGAGTGTCTGCATCAACGAAAACTATCGTGGGCAGGAGATACTGGAGGATTACATCACCCTTGGATGTACACCGCAAGAACTGATAGAGATGGACAGAAACTCCCTCCTCAACTGCTTTGCCCGCACTTTTAATCCGATGAGTCAAATCGCACAAAACATGGGATTTGAAATATGGAAAAACTGACGCTTATAGAACCCGAGAAGATTAATCACCCGTACCTCACTGCTATCAAGAGATCAGACTTGTCTGTTCCGACACGATATCTTTTGGGTAGAGGGCTGCTCAAAGGTCGCATTCTTGACTTCGGGTGTGGTTTTGGATACGACACCGACGAACTGCAGCGGCAGGGATTGGATATTGTTGGATACGACTACTACTATCGTCCAGAATACCCCACAGGACTGTTCGATACAATTATTTGCAACTATGTGCTAAACGTGTTGGAACCCTATGCACAGGCCGAGGTGATGATGAACATATCCAATCTGTTGAAACCATCAGGGTCGGCCTATTATGCTGTGCGGCGAGATCTTGAAGAAGAAGGTTTTCGCCTTCACGCTATCCATAAGAAGTACACCTACCAGTGCAATGTAAAGTTACCATATCAAAGCCTAGTGTGCAACAGTTCATATGAGCTGTATCGGTATAACCACTTCAACAAGTTGCCTCGTACAGATGGTGAGACCTGCCCTTTCTGCCGTTTGGCGCGACGAGTGGAGATTATCTGCGAAACAGCAACCTGCGTTGCTTTCTACGACGGCTATCCCGTTTCTCCGGGGCATGCTCTCATAGTACCCAAACGCCACGTGGTCTCCTACTTCGACCTCACTCACCACGAACGCGAGGCGATGACTGTTATGCTGCAATACGTCCGTCAGAAGGTAGAGGAACGTTTCCACCCCGATGGCTACAACGTTGGCATCAATATCGGAGAGGCCGCAGGACAGTCGGTATTTCATGTTCACATGCACCTTATTCCCCGTTACAAGGGTGATGTCCCAAACCCCAAAGGTGGTGTGCGAGGTGTGATTCCCAACAAGCAAAACTATGGTACAAGGAAAGATGTCCCAACTTCGTCGACATCAGAATCCGTGAACAAGATTCGTCAAAAATATGCTAATCACGGCACTAGATGGACTGAGGAAGATGACGAGAAACTATTGAGCCTGTTTAAGGGGAAGACTTCTATTGACGAACTGGCAAAGCTATTCAACCGTAGCAGACGAGCGATTGAACTTCGCCTCTACAAGCTGGAGCAAGAAGTAACTTCTCTGCCAGAAGAAGAGCAAAAGGAGGTATATGAAAGCGATAAGAAGTTGTTTTAGTATTCTGATACATGAATAAATGCCACAATGCAAAAGACCATGAAAGATAGTTATTCCAATAGAATATGTTCAAAAAAGGTCTTCTCTATTGTTCCGTGGAGTGCTCTTTTTTCAATGGGTTATGGGTATTGCGATGCTGCAATCTTTTTGCAGTATGCGATGACAATGACGATGACAATCACTTTGTATGCGTATCGTCAGAAATGAGGGCTAAAGGCATCATTTTCTAGAGGATTTTTTGGATTAAGTGTTTGGGTGTTAGGGTGTAGGCAAATGGTTGAGATGGGTTTGGCCGAATAACCGGGGGTGGAATTGCATGCAATTAATGTATTTCTGCATAAGTGTGTATAAATCATGTGTTTGGTGTTGTGGTGTGTCACTCTTTGGAGTGAGTTGTACGTATACCGATTGTCATTGTCATCGTCATCACGTGCCACTTTTTTTTTCAAAAGTGGCACCCTATTTTTTGTCTTTTTCGGTATAATTATAGTAGGGGACTTCTATTTATCAAGAATTTGAGAATTAGAGAATTTGTATATTCCACACTTTGAATCCAATAAGAATTTAAGACTATAATTGCAAGCAATTAATAGAACCCACCAGTAGTTGGGCGATAGCACTCACATCACTCACACTAATTACCTTCGTCGTGTCTTCGTTGTGCCTTTGCTTCCGGAGGCGAAGGAGGGACGAAAGGAAGTAGGGGGTAAGGGCTAAGAAGTATGAAGTGGCGGGGTGGCTGTCACTTATTACTTCTTAATTCTCAATTAATAATGCGTAGATACACCGCTAAACAACCCACAGGGTAGGGGGGGGACGGATGGATGAAATCGACTTGGAAGAGATGCCTGTTTTCACTTGTCAGACTTTAGTTGTTGGTTTATTGGGGCTTTTATCACTTATTAGAGGTTTTTGTCATATTATGTCTTGTTTCTTCTCAGCGGGGGGTGATGTGGAGGCTGTGGGTGGAGGTAAAATGATAATTTTTTATCGCAAAACGATAATTTTTTTCGATATATCAATATATGTGTGTATCTTTGCAGTGCGTTTTGCGGGTGTAGAGGGGAGGGCGAAGTGTGGGTAAATGCTTGACGTAGAGTTGTTATTGTGTTTTTGATTGTAACCTTAAATAATGGATATTGACCACGAATTTCACTAATATGACGAATTGATGTTCACGGCATTTGTGTGGTTCGTGTTGAAAAAAATGAATAATTAGTGGTTTTGTAATATTATGTTTGAAGATATGAGAAATTTGATGCTACTATTGTTTGTCGCGGCCCTGATGGTGGGCTGCCACCATTCTGACGAAAGTGCCCAGGCCGCCCTTGACAGTCCGGTGGAGGTGATGGGGGACACACTGACGGTGCCTAACTCTTCAACTATTGCGTCGCGCCTGGTGTGTGGCCGTGTGGCCGACTCGGCCTTCACGACTACGCTCACCACTACGGGTGTGGTGATGGCTATCCCCTCGTCGTATGCCGAGGTGGCGGCACCTTTTGCCGGCCGTGTGGTGCGCTCGCTGGTGCGCATGGGGCAGACTGTGAAGGCGGGTACGCCGCTGTTTGAGATTTCTTCGTCGGACTATGGCGAGGTGGTGAAGAATTATATACAGACTAAGTCGGAGATGGATATGGCCAAGCGCGCCTTGGACCGCACCCAGGACCTGCACGACAATAAGGTGGCATCGGCTAGGGAGCTGGACGAGGCCAAGACGGCCTACGGCCTGGCACTGGAGGAATACCGCCACGCGGCGGCAGTGGCTAAGGAGTATCAGATAGACCTGAGGAACGCCGAGGTGGGACAGCCTATGGTGGTACGCTCGCCTATCAACGGCCGTGTGCTGGCAAACAATTTGGTGATAGGCGAGTATCTGAAGGAGGATGCCGACGCCAAGGTGGTGGTGGCCGACTTGGACAAGGTGTGGGTGAACGCTAATGTGAGCGAGATGGATGCCCCGTATGTGGACGGCATACATGATGTGGAGGTGAGCCTGGTGGCGCGCCCCGACAGCACGGTGCACGGTCGGGTGGCATACGTGGGCGGCATATTGGATGCTGAGACGCGCACGGTGCAGACGATTATAGAGTGTGCCAATCCCCGCCACCTGATGTTGCCTAATATGTATGCACAGGTGCGTATGCTGGTGCGCAACCACCACAGCATAGTGGTGCCAAAGGGGGCCGTGCTGCAAGGCGAGAAGGGCCGCTATGTGCTGCGCAAGGTGGGTGAGGGCAGCTATGTGCGCACTGCTGTGGAGGTGCAGTCGGTGGACGAGCACAGCCTGCGTGTGATTAAGGGCCTGAGCGTGGGCGACGAGATTGTGACGGAAGGGGCTTTCTATCTAGTGGATAAGAGGTGACTTAAGAATTGAGAACTTATTGAATTGAGAATTGAGAATTAGGGCGGGAGCCGGGTTGATAGGTGAGAATTAAGAACTAAGAATTAAGAAGTTGGGCGGGTGCCGGAAAGTATACAACTTATCTGCTTTCAACTCTAAACTTTAAACTCTAAACTCTAAACTTTAAACTAATTGAATTGAGATTTGAGAATCCGCCACTCGTCAACTTTCAACAATAAACACTAAACACTAAACTTTCAACACTAAACAGACATATTATGATAGAGAAACTAGTAGGTTGGGCAATAGACCACAAGGCCGTGTCGGCGGCAATATTCGGGCTGCTGTGCGCGGCGGGCGTGATAGCATGGAATGCGTTGGCCATTGATGCCTATCCCGATATTTCGGACACGACGGTGCAGGTGGTGACCCAGGTGCCGGGACTTGCTACCGAGGAGATTGAGCAGCAGATATCTATCCCTGTGGAGCGCGCCTTGGGCGGAATACCCAATCTGACTACTATGCGCAGCAAGAACTCGTTTGGTATTTCGACGGTGATACTTGTGTTTGACGACGGTGTAGACGACTACTGGGCGCGACAGCGTGTGAATGAGCGGTTGGTGGGCATTGAGCTGCCCTATGGGGCGGTGCCGGAGCTCAACCCCCTCACGGCACCCACAGGCGAGATATTCCGCTATATTGTGGAGAGCCCCGACGGCAGCCACGACCTGCGTAGCCTCACGGATATCCATAAGTGGACGATCATCCCCTACCTGCGCCAGATATCGGGTGTGGCCGATGTGAGCAATTATGGCGGCATCACCACTCAGTACCAGATAGAGCTTTCGCCTGAGCGTCTTACGGAGTATGGCATCTCGCTGGCCGACATCACTGAGAAGATTGAACAGAACAATCTCAACGCCGGCGGCAGTATCTTGACCGAGGGCACGTTGAGCTATGTGGTGCGCGGCATTGGCCTAATCAGCGACTTGGAGGGGCTGGGCGATATAGTGGTGAAGACTGTGGGAGGTACGCCGGTATACTTGAAAGAACTGGGCGAGCTCCGCTACGGCAATCTGGAGCGTAAGGGGGTGCTGGGCTATTGCGACGACAGCCGCGACTATGACGACGCGGTGGAGGGCATCGTGCAGATGCTGCGCGGCGAGAATCCCTCGGCCGTGCTGGAGAATATACATGCCTCGATCGACGAGCTAAACAACGACATACTTCCCGAGGGGGTGCGCATACATCCCTTCTTGGACCGTACCGACCTTGTGGGGCAGACGCTCAACACGGTGTCGCACACCCTGCTGGTGGGGATGCTGCTGGTGGTGGTGGTGCTGATGATTTTCTTGGGCAATTTCCGTGGCTCGCTGGTAGTGGCCATCACCATCCCTATTGCCCTGCTTGTTGCCTTTGTGCTGATGAAGCTCACGGGCATTCCGGCCAACCTGCTGTCGCTGGGAGCTATCGACTTCGGCATACTTGTGGATGGGGCTATTGTGATGATGGAGAATATCTTGAAGAAGCGCGAGCGGCACCCTGATGAGGAGCTCACCCCCACGGATGTGAAGCAGCGTGCCTCAGAGGTGGCCCGCTCTATCTTCTTCTCCACCATTATCATTATCACCGCCTATATGCCGCTTTTCGCCTTCGAGCATGTGGAGCGCAAGCTTTTCACTCCCATGGCGTTCACCGTGGGTTATGCCCTTGTGGGGGCCCTGCTTTGCGCCATGCTGCTCACGCCGGCACTCTCCTACCTGGCCTACCGCAAGCCTCGCAAGCTGTACCACAACCGCTGGCTGTCCAAGCTCAACGACAACTATACCCGCCATGTGGGCATCCTCTTGGGCAAGGGGCGTGCCGTGGTGGCCACGCTGCTGCTTATCTTGGGCGGCTCAATAGCCCTCTCGGTAACTGTGGGCAAGGATTTCCTGCCGCCACTCGACGAGGGCTCAATCTGGGTGCAGGTGCAGCTGCCTTCGGGCATCTCTATCGACGAGTCGAAGAAGATGGCTGACGACCTGCGGCATGTACTCAAACAGTTTGACGAAACGTCGTATGTGATGACCCAGCTGGGGCGCGACGACGAGGGCGCCGAGTGTTTCTCGCTCTCGCATGTAGAGGTGGGAGTGGGGCTGAAGCCCTACAACACGTGGCGCAGCGGTCGCACTAAGGCCGAGCTGGTGGAGGCGATGTCGGCCGCCATAGAGCAGATGCCGGGCTATTCGGCGGGCTTCTCACAGCCTATCATCGATATGGTGATGGACCAGATAGCCGGCACGCACAGCGACTTGGCCCTGAAGGTCTATTCGGACGATATTGCAGAGTCGCGACGTGTGGCCGAGCAGGTGGCTGAGGTGGTTTCTAAAATACCAGGAGCCACAGACGTGGCTGTGGACCAGGAACCGCCCACGCCTCAGCTGCAAATCTCGGTGAACCGTGCCGCCATAGCACAATACGGCCTCAATGTCTCGGATGTGACCGACCTTATTGAGCTGGCCATCGGCGGCCGTGCCATATCGCAAATATATGTGGGCAGCAAGGTGTATGACATCACCTGCCGTTATGCCGAACGCTACCGCAATACCCCCGAGGCTATTGGTAATCTGATGCTGACTACGGCCGACGGGGTGAGGGTGCCACTGTCGGCTGTGGCAGATATAAAGATGGCGTTGGGCGCCAGCACCATCATGCGCGAGATGAGTCGGCGCTATACGTTGGTGCGCATAAATCTGCGCGGTGCCGACCTCTCAACTTTTGTTGACGAGGCCGACCGTCAGATAGCGAGCCACATCGACTATGACCATGCCCAGACCCAGCTGCATTGGGCGGGACAGTTTGAAAATCGCAACCGAGCCTTCGGACGTCTGGCCCTTGTGGTGCCGTTGGCACTGATGGTTATGTTTATCCTGCTTATCTTCGCCTTCAAGCGGGTGCGCCAGGCTGCTTTGCTCATGGTTGTCGTGCCATTGGCTCTCTTTGGCGGTATGCTCGCCCTTAATGTGCGTGGCATGACGCTCAATGTTTCCTCGGCCGTCGGCTTTATAGCGCTCATCGGCGTTGCCATACAGAACGGCATCATCATGATCACCCACATCAACCATCTCCGAGAGCGTGGCAAGAGCCTCCGCACCGCCGTCATCGAGGGTGCCTCGCACCGTATGCGCCCTGTGTTGCTCACAGCCTCGGTGGCCGTTTTGGGTCTATTCCCAGCCTCTATTTCCACCGGCATAGGCAGCGATGTGCAGCGGCCCCTGGCTACGGTTATTGTCTATGGACTCATTTTTGCAACTGTGGTCACCCTCTTTATTCTTCCCACCCTCTATTATTTGATGGAGCGTCGTAAAGAAGAGAAGGAAAGGCGTGGGGTGGAAGAGGTTGGCTCGAAGACAGCTGAGTGAAAAAAAATGTAATAATGAGAGGTTAAAAAAGTGGTTAAAATGGACGATACAAAAAAAACTAACTGCCAGCAGGCAGGTCAATTTTCAACTCCCAATACTCATTTTCCGATGAGGTTTATTCCCTTGTTCTTGCTATTGCTCCTCCCCCCTGCGCTGGTGGCGCAACAGCTTGATTACACCACCTATATACAGCGAGTGATGGAGAACAACCTTGACCTTGCTGTGGCGCGTCTCGACCGTTCGGTGGCTGAGGCTGAGTTGCTTTCCGCAAGGCAGATCAGCGACCCCGCCATTAGTGCGGAGTATGGCAACAACAGCGACTGGGACATTCTCATGGGCCAATCGCTTAGCTTTGGCATTGACAAGAGCTTCTCCTTGGGCAAGCGTGCCGCCCGTGTGCGTGTGGCGCGTCAGCAACTTGATGCCACCGATGCAGCCCTGCAGCACTATCTCAACACCCTGCGGGCAGAGGCCACGCTGGCTTTTCTCGATGCCCTTTTGGCCCGCGACCGTGCTGCAATAGGCGAGCAGTCGGCGCAGTATATGCGTTCGCTCTATCGTAGCGACAGCCTTCGTCATGCAGCTGGTGATATGTCGGAGTTGGATGTTCTTCAGACTCTTCTTGAGGCTGATGTGGCAGAACAGGACTATCTGTCGCTCTTGGCCGACTATCGTAATGCCCTTGTGCAGCTAGACCTCCTCATGGCACAGCCACTGCAGACCACTGTCGGCGTTACGGGTGGTCTTGCCGACCCATCTGCAGTGTTCAGCCTGCCTCAGCTACTGGCAGGTGCCGACACACTCCGCATGGACCTCGCAGAGCATCGTCTGATGGCTGCTGCTGCCGAGAGCCAGGTGTCGTTGGTGCGTCGTGAGCGGATGCCCGACATCGACCTCTCGCTAGGCGTAAGCCTTAATACGAGGGTGCGCAACGAAGAGGCCCCAGCGCCTCCTTTCGTGGGCTACACCGTGGGGGTGGGCATTCCCCTGCCTGTCTCCACCCTCAACCGTGGCGAGGTGCGTGCCGCTAAGCTTCAGGCACGGCAGGCACAGCTGCAGGCCGACATCGTGGGCCGACAGGCACAGGCGGAGATTATTCAGGCCTACAACAGCTACACCACAGCCTTGGGCCGACTGCGCAGCTATGATGCCTCAATTATCGAAGGGGCGCGGCAGGTGCTTGAGGGTAAGCAGTATGCTTACCACCGTGGTGAGACTTCCTTGCTCGACCTAATCAATGCACAGCACACATATAACGAGGTCCGCCAAGCCTATGCTGAGAGTCTGCACGACTGCATGTCGGCGTGGGTGGAGCTACAACGCAGTGCTGGCGTGTGGAACATACAGCTTTAACGCCACCAATCTCTGTTTGAGACTAGTCAAAGCACAAATCAAACAATGGGCGTGAGCCGATTGTTTCAATTCCCTGTTCTCAATTCTCAACTGTAATGTTCCCCTGCATTGGTAATACCGACTCTCCTGATTTAGAATCTCGCCATTAAAGGACTCCTATCAATGACAGTTTGGATGCACTTTGGACAGAACTTAAGGCAGCTATTAATTATTCGTTTTTTATTTTGAACATGAGTGACATGAACATTATGAGGTAAGAATTAACTAAAGTTTGACTAGTCACCGACCTAGAAGAAAAAATATCACAACCGCATTATTATCATTATACTTCGATGATTGACAATATTTTATGAGTGTATGTATAGCATGTTCCAAGATAATAACTCAGTGAACAAACAGAAAGCAAGCATATAACAAATTGTTAACAAACATAGTATTTGCAGAGGTTCACCGCTTTGTCCTACTTGTCAAACTTTAGGAATTAAGAACTATGGACTATGTTTTTTTGTGGTTCCGCCCTACTTCTTACATCTTTGCTCTTAGTTCTTCCTTCAATATAGGTTCACGGTCAAAATATGATTTGGGAGGTTTCATTATCTTTTATTTTCAATTATGTATCTTTTTTCGCTGCAGGTGATAATCAGATCAATTATCCTCAAAAGGAGATAAATAGAGCCCCACTATAAGTTAAAAAACAAGCTATTCGATATTATTTCGTATCTTTGCACTTTCAAACTGCCGTTATGCGAAAGTGTTATTGTATTCTTTTGCTGCTGCTGTCCTGTCTGGGGGCTTTGCCAACGAAGGCAATACCTTCGGCCGTCACCACTGAACCGCCCTCAACGATTGTCACTACAGTCCAAGATGTGGTTGATTCTGATGATGGCGTGACTTCTCTGCGTGAGGCAATACTTTATGCACTAGCCGACCCCGCATTGGGCAGCACTGTCACTTTCGATTTGCCCGTGGGCAGTGTGCCGACCATACATCTGGCGGCACCCCTGCCTCCATTGTCAGATGACACACTCATCATCGACGGCGGTGGTATGGATGTGCGTATTGACGCTGGTCATCATCATAGGATATTCTATCTCGAAAATGCCTCTAGTCTTACTCTTCGTCATCTGGTGTTGGCCAACGGCTTGGTGTCTGACAGCATGGGTGGTGCTGTCTATTGTCAGGCGTCGCAGCTGAATGTCGAACATTGCCGGATAACAGGCTGCACCGCGCTTTCCAGTCAGTCCAGTGCGTCAGCAATTTGCTACGGCGGTGCCATCTATGCTACAGGAAGAGCGTCGGTTACCCTTTTAAGCACACTCATCGACAGCAATGCCGCCCAGGTCGCCACTTCTGCACATCCTTCTTCTCAAGCTTATGGCGGAGCAGTTGCCCTATACCAATATGTTAATCTGCAAGTGATTAATTGTCGTTTTGAGGGCAATAGCTCCCATCGGGGTGGTGCCATCTATGCTCAAACCACAAGCAGCTGGGACAATTCCGACTTACAGATATCCCGCAGTAGTTTTTGTGGCAACCATGCTATTGACCAAGGAGGAGCCATAGACCTTATTTCTATCGATTGTTGGCTGCATGCGTGTACCTTCTATTCAAATACCTCCCCCAATGGAGGAGCACTGCATCTGGGCGGGACGGTTTCCCGTACACCAGCAGTCACCAGTTGCACATTCGTTGCCAATGGTAGCACCTCTGG
>JAFRRK010000037.1 GCA_017428115.1 Bacteroidales bacterium
ATATTAATATTCCAATCTTTCAAAGGTGTACCCGCGGCTTCTATCTTTCTTTTTATGGATTGTTCTATTGGAGATAATATCACCCAACTTATACCATCGCTGAAATCACACACTACTCCTTGTTGCTGCACGAAAAGGCTCGTTTTAATTCAGGAATGTTCGAATATATCTGTCAAGTGTATTACGGTCAACTTTGCATATCTTTGCAATTTGGCGTTTGGAAACTGAAGCTGCCATTAATTCTCGTATAAGAGTTTCTTTGGAACAAAGTTTGTATTTACTTTGGTCTGTTTTTCTCCCTTTTGGCCGACCAAGCACGACACCCTCAGCTTTCTTTCTGGCAAGAGCTTCTTTAGTCCGTTGGCTAATGAGATTACGTTCTATTTCAGCCGATATACCAAAAGCAAAAGCAAGTACCTTGCTTTGAATATCTTCGCCTAAACGATAATTATCTTTGATTGTCCATACACGACATTCTTTTGTCATGCATATATTCAGAATTTCCATAATCATAAAGAGATTTCTTCCTAAACGTGATAATTCACTACAAATAATCACGTCGTCCTTTACGACTCGGTTCAATAGAATTCCTAGCTGACGTTTGTTGTAGGAACGCGTTCCGCTGATTGTTTCCTCTATCCAACCGTCTATATTCAATCCGCTATGCAAGCAGAAATTATTAATCTCGAACCGTTGGTTTTCAACAGTTTGCTTATCACTACTAACTCGAATATATCCGTATACCATTTTTTGCATAAAAATACAATAATTATGTGATATCTACGTTTTTTCATTAATAAATAGTTTATTGGCAGTGTCATTGGTATTGAGAATCAGGTAAATAAACATATTGCCAAAATAGTCAGAAAACAAGACCTATTCCGAAAGACAATAAATATGGACAAATCAGAATTCGAGAAAAGACTGCAATCTATAGTTATACCTGGGGGAACACCTCAGAATGATTCAGTGGGAATTCTTGCTCCTATTTCAGAAGCTATCACCCAAATGATGCCGAGAAGTCTTTTCCGTTTCCGGTCTTGTGATAAAAGGCAAATCGATGCCTTCGAAAAAAACGAACTATATGCAGTAACAGCAGATAAATTCAATGACCCATATGACACCTTGGTTAGGTATGACAAAGAGGGCATCAAACAGTCAACAGCATCATTTTTGACGTATGAAAACTTAGCGCAGTGGAAAGTTTTCTTTGGACAAGGAGGTGATTTCCCTGATGAAGCAAAACAATTGCTACCACAAGATTTAATAGATGCTTTTAAAAACAACCTGATGTTAGTGCCGGATGATGATGATTCGGTAAAACAATACATTGAGGCAAGCAGAGACCAGATGCTGTCGCTAATTGACCTCTATTTCCCAATATTGGCAGAATCCAGTAAAAGGTTCCAAACCATTGCCTGCTTCTGTGAGAGTATAGAGTCTGTCATTATGTGGAGTCATTATGCACAAAACCATCAAGGGTTCGCGTTGGAATACAATTTGAGAGACACACTCGCTCATCCAATAACAAATGTGGGATTATATCCTGTGATTTACAATGAAGAACGTCTTGACGTTTCGATATATATGGCATGGGCTTTTCTCGGATTGGTAGGAATACAGTCCCCCATACCCGACATGTTGTCCAGTATGAAAATTGCATTGCATAAGTCCAAGCAATGGGAATATGAGAAAGAGTGGCGTCTGATTGATTCTACCATACGGGATTATACAAGTAACGAGCCTTCGGTAATACATATAAAACCCACTGCTATTTACTATGGACAACGCATTGCAAAAAAGGACAAGGAGAAGCTGCATACCATTGCGCATAATCATGGAATAAGGGAATACGAAATGTACATCGACTATTCCTCCCCTGAATATAAGATGCTCAGCAAACCCCATAGATAAAATTACGATTATAGTAAGGCAAAAAAAGATATACTACCAGCACAATATGCCTTCAATCTGCCCAAATGAAACATATATAGGCAATATGAAACAGCAAAAACTATCAAATATGACTGAAACCAACCGCATAGAATTCAAACGAGAACTGACAGAAGACCTTGACATAGAAAAAGAGATAAAAATGCTATTATGTACCGGCTGTTTCCTCATAGATTGTAAACAAAACACGCAGCAATTATGAAGAAAAATGAAATACAACATACCCAGCATAGCATCGTCCTATATCAGAACGACGATAGCAATGTATGTGTCAACGTTTACTACAACAATGAGACCTTCTGGCTGACACAGAAAGCTATGGCAGAACTATTTGGCGTGAATACGCAGGCTATAACGAAGCATTTGGGAAACATCTACCAAGAACAGGAACTGAATAAAGAGGCAACTTGTTCCAAAATGGAACAAGTTCAACAGGAAGGAGGCCGTCAGGTAAAACGATTCGTTGATTTCTACAATCTTGACGCTGTTATCGCTGTCGGCTATCGCGTCAACTCCCATCAGGCTACGGCCTTCCGTATTTGGGCAACCAAAACTTTGAAAGAATATATCACTAAGGGATTTGTCCTGAACGATGACATGCTCAAGAACGGACAGCCCTTCGGTAAGGATTACTTCGACGAGTTGCTGGAACGCATCCGCGAGATTCGTGCCAGCGAACGCCGAGCTTATCAGAAGATTGCCGATGTGTTTGAACAATGCAGTTACGACTACGACAAGAAAAGTGAGACAACCAAAGCATTCTACTCCTTCGTGCAGAACAAGCTGCATTTTGCTGTGACGGGCAAGACCGCAGCAGAACTCATCTACGAGCGTGCCGATTCTGCCCAACCCACTATGGGACTGACCACATGGAGCGCAGCACCCGATGGGAAGATACTGAAACGCGACGTCACCATCGCCAAGAATTATCTGAACGAGAAAGAGCTGTCGCGACTCAACCGCTTAGTGACAATGTTTATTGACTATGCCGAATTGATGGCAGAAGATGAGATATTAATGAGCATGGCCGACTGGCTGAAACAGACCGATGTGTTTCTCTCCACCAACCGCCGCAATATCCTTGCCGATAAAGGTACTGTTTCTCACGACCAAGCCATTGATAAAGCTACCAAAGAATACGAGATATTCCGCGTCCGCCAAGACCGTGACTACATCTCCGACTTCGACCGTGAAACTGAAAAATATCTGAAAGGAGATGCTGATGGAATATGACCGCCAAAAAATCCACCCGATGACTACACAAGAGTGAAGTAGAAGTACAAAACATACAATAACAGTAACAAACATACAATAACAATCATGAAAAGTAGAATATATCCAAAAGATTGGAAGGAAATACATCCTGGACATGCTGACATGTCGACCGATTTCTATTACTCCCAACTGGCAGGCCGAGTGCTGGCTGTGCTGGAAAACGATGGTATAGGCGCCGTACTTGACGAGCCGGCTTGGATACGCGATGCCGCTGTGCGAATCACAGCATGGTTCGAAGATCTCTGCAATGGCACTGGCCTCTGGAGTGTGGTGAATACCGTGTGCCGTAGCCGCTACAACAGGTTGCTACCTTTCTTCGACACCTCGGTCTATTACCCGGGTGAACCCAATGTGCAGGACATACAACTGCTACTATGGGATATCATACAGTCACACTATACTGACAGAATAATCAACCCAGAGAACTCAGGCATCGCAATGGCTGCAAACGGCATATCCAACATCTTCGACGAGGAATATGAGACAGCACCTGAGACGGACGAAATGATAGCATTCCTGACCAATCCGGCATTGGCTAACGACTATTGTCAGGCCCGCAAAGCGATTGAGTGGTTTGCACTCGACAGCTATCTCTCACTAAGTACGCGTATTAGCTATGAAGAAAGCAAACCCTATAGGGTGAAGGATGAATATGACAATATCAGGATGAACCACTCAATGCTCTCCCACTCATTCTTCGACCGGCAGAATCTGTTGGCTCTGACAGCAGCCGAATGGCTTTCGGCAGCAACTGATCAAAAGATGGCCGTAAATGGCACGCTAAGACATAGTCGTGCTTACAGCATCGTATCCTACAACGAAGAAACGGTGTTGTTACGCGACATACTAAACGAAAACGAGATAAATGTGCAAATTGACTCGTTCGACCCGCGTTGGCTGAAACAAAACCTGCCAAAGGCAAAAATCGTCACATGCTGTATTGTGGGCTACAATGGCAAGAACTATCATTTCGGGGCAATGTTCACAAATCCAAGTGAAGAGTATCTTGAGAAGTACCGAGAAACCATGGCCGATGAAGAGCGGCAACAGGATAACATTAAACACACTGCCGAACTCTTCCAGAAAGCCTCTGAAGGCAAGCCGATAGTATTTGTTAAGGGCATTGATGAGTTTATGGATTTCCACATCAATAAAATGGGTTCTAAGGCTTCAGATGAATTCCGAAAGGCAATGGAACAGCACCTTTTTCAAAACGCTGAGAGCGGGATGGCAGCCTTCATGTCTGACTCAGAGGTAGGATTGCTCACCATTACACTAGACATCCCTGCTATCAAGGCATCTTATAACCCATACTATGACAAAGAATACGCCCAAAAGAATGCCCTGAACCTAATTGTCAATCCCGATGCCATAGACTATTCTGCACTATGTACGTTACTTGACAACAACTTTTTGCCCGATGCCGCCCTCCCCAGCCTGAAAGGCTATGAACACGGACGTGAATTGGTGCAACAGAATAGCCAATTCATGGCTGACTATTTCTTCTCTCAGCATAGATAAAGTACACAATAAAATTGCCCGACAAGCGTTGACTGGTTACGACAAATGCTACCTCACCTACTCCCAATTGATGGAAGGCGGCACCCTCGAATTCCAGATGTGCCCCAAGCCCAACAAACGCCTCTTCCAATCCCAAGAGACCAAGCCCTACAGCCTCACGAAGTGAATGCTCGTATAACAAAAAGTGTTTTTTTACATGCCTATTTCATAGAAAAGTGTTTTTTTGCATCATGAAAAACACATGAAAAGTGTAATTTAACCCAAATCGGTCATTATGGTTTATGGCAGATTAGCATTTGTTTCGAGCAGATTGTCCGCATTGCTGGCGAAGACGTAGCGGCCTACGGCGAGACAGGGATGTGGTTAAGATGCCGAAAGAGATGCTGATATGGCTAAAACAGACTTAAAAAAAGACAAGAATAATTGGAAAGTCGGCCTAATGACCGATTTGGGTTTAATACGTACATCTCGCTAAGGGGCGATACGTGCATCTATCCCAATTGTCATTGTCATTGTCATCATGTCCCACTTTGTGCCACTTTTTTTTTCTAAAAAGTGGCACCCTATTTTTCCCCCTTTTCGGTATAATTATAGTAGGCGGGCAGTAGCATGCTTCATCAGATCCTTCGTCGTGCCTTCGTTCAAGGTCCGTTTCCTAAGACGAAGTGATGAGGGAGACAGGCACAAGGCACAGCGCCACCACTAGCACACACCGACAAGGCACACAGGACTTACTAATTACTCGAACTTGCATATATGACTAGCATTTAAATATTTGACCAAGCACGTCAACATCTGTTGAAAAATAATTTTTATAGTTCTAAAAATAAAAAGTATTTTTGCAGTCCAATAACAACAAAACGCAGATATTATCTATTGTGACAATTATAATGGCATCTATCGCTCATAAAGAAACCGCAAAACCCGAATACAGCAACAATCAAGTCTATGACTTTCTTGTTGCGGAGTGCAAATTAAGGCCCAGTGTGTGGAATATCTATGGTGATAGTCTTACGTCTCATAGAACAAATGCAGAGTTTTGGGAGAGCCTGGGTGAAAAATTAGATTGTTTCCGTGTCTGCAGCGAATGTGGCAAACCGATGATTGAAGGGTATGTGGTTGATGGTTGTGACACATATTGTTCAGAAGAATGTTTACACAAACATCTTGCAGAAGAAGAATTTAACGAACTCTACGACGAAGGGAAGGGAGATACATATTGGACCACGTGGTATGAGGATTCAGTTACCTACAGATACAACAAATGAAAGCTAAACCATTCATAAAGTGGGCTGGAGGCAAAGGTCAGATACTTGATCAATTGGATAAGTATCTTCCACAGCAGCTGGGCGAGAGGCCGTTCACTTATGTAGAGCCGTTCGTGGGCGGTGGGGCGATGTTGTTCCATATGTTGAATAATTATTCAGAAATAAAGCAGGTTGTAATCAACGACATCAACAAGCATTTGGTTACCACATATCGTGTCATCAAAGAACAGCCGCAAGAGTTAATACGGCAATTGTCTTTGATTGAACAGCAATACTATACTTTAAACAGCGAAGAAGATAAAAAAGCTTTCTACTTAGATGCTAGGGAAATCTTTAACGAAGAGATACTTGACGATATTGGTCGTGCAAAATACTTGATATTTTTGAACCGCACTTGCTTTAATGGACTATACCGCGAGAATTCAAAAGGAAAGTTTAATGTACCTTTTGGCCGCAATCCACACCCGACGATATGCAATGCCGAGACTATTTTGGCTGATAGCGAGGCCTTGAATCGTACAAACATGACTATATTATGTGGTGACTTTTCTGAGACGCTCAATTATCTCGACGGGGATGGGATGAACTTTTTTTATTTTGACCCCCCATATCGCCCACTAAATGCTACATCGAGTTTTAACTCATATGTAAAAGAGGAGTTTAACGACAGCGAACAGCTAAGACTTAGAGATTTCTCGCGTGAACTCAGCGAGAAGCGTGGTGTCTATTGGATGCTAAGTAATTCTGACTGCTCAGCCAAAAATCCAGAAGATACGTTCTTCGAGACAATATATAATGATTTTTATATCCATCGTGTATATGCCACTCGTGCCATCAATGCTAATCCGGCTAAGAGGGGTAAGCTGACGGAGCTCCTTATATGTAACTATATGCCTGATGGATATGGTATGTATGTGGCAGAACAAGCAGAACCGTATAACAAAATCTGAGAGCAATATGAAAAAAGACTTCAACCTTTTTATGTCTCAACTATACGAAACAAATGCCACACTAGATTTCTATTGTGATTTTGAGAAGATACATCAGAATGTCGAAGACATAGCTATTAGTCTTAATACCCTCAATTACTTGATAGGAAAGGATAATATCCAAGAGGCGGTTAGGCTATTATGGGATAGAGACCCCAAGGCGTTTCAAGTGCTCGACATACTTATTGCTATCAGGCGCAAAGATGAAAAAATGTACTTGTTGCCAGACAAGACAGCACGACCTATTAAAGATCTATATGCTACGCCTGAAGGTGTCGTAGAGTTTTTAAACGGAACAGGTCTTACGAAAGTTTTCCAAGATAGAGCTATTAAGAACCTTGTAGACTATGTGTTTGGCGTTGAGACAGGGCTGGATTCTAATGCCCGGAAGAACAGAAGTGGTCATGTCATGGAAAAATGGGTTCGTGACGTTTTTGCACAAAATGGAATACCTTGCGAAGCAGAAGTCCAATGCAAACAATTGCCAGAAGTAAAGGCTGTTCTAGGCAGTGATATTAAACGTTTTGATTTCGTTGTTCAGACAAAAAAACAAACCTATCTTATTGAAGTAAACTTCTATTCAAAGGGTGGTGGCTCAAAACCATCTGAGACGGCAAGGTCATATACAGAACTATCATCAAAGATAGATGGAATAGCTGGTTACAAGTTTGTGTGGATTACTGATGGCAGGGGATGGGGTGGAGTTGGTGCTTTTAAGGAAGCCTATGAAGAGATACCCTACGTTTATAACTTAACTAGTATCATAGAATTTGTAAATATGGTCCGTTCTGAACTATGATAACACCTTACTATAAATCCCCGTCTCACGACTTCAACTTGATTTGTGGAGACACTTTTGAACTTTTGCCACAGTTCAATTTTAAGTTTGACATGGTTTTTGCTGACCCACCCTACTTCCTGAGTAGTGGCGGTATCAGTGTGCAGAGTGGTAAAATAGTAAGTGTCAACAAGGGTGATTGGGACAAGGCTATGACCTCTGAGGAAATCAACGAGTTCAACACCCGATGGATTTCACTTTGTTGTGATAAACTGAAGGAGAGTGGCACTATATGGGTTTCGGGGACATATCACAATATTTTTAGCGTTGCTAACGCATTGACTCAGCTTGGTCTTAAGATACTAAATGTAATAACATGGGTAAAGACCAATCCACCACCCAATATCTCTTGTCGGTATTTTACCTATTCTACGGAGTTTATCATTTGGGCTAGGAAGTCAAGGATGGTACCCCATTACTATAACTATGAGTTGATGAGGTCCCTAAACAATGACAAACAGATGACTGACGTTTGGCGGCTTCCAGCTATTGCACCCTGGGAGAAGTCGTGCGGGAAACACCCAACACAGAAGCCGTTAGCCCTTTTGACCCGTATCATTCTTGCCTCTACTGAGAGGAACGCATGGGTGCTCGATCCATTTGCTGGGAGTAGCACAACGGGTATAGCCGCCAATCTTGTAGGAAGACGTTATTTAGGCATTGAAAAGGAGAATACATTTGCTGAAATGAGCCATAAACGCAGGGAAGAATTAGAGAATACTAACCTTTTTTTCGAATATCGCTCAAAAATAAAGGATATATCCAAAATGGATGCCATGGAACATATCTCTTTCACATGCGAAGATGAACAGATACGTGACTTGCCATTTTGAATGCTATCGAGCAAAGCTTAATCACTTCTCATGCGCATTTAGGAGTGAGAAGGTGTTGTTCAAGGTTCCTCTTTTTGCTAGCGGTTTTCTTGAATGGGCTTTACAATAAAAACGGTGCGCGGGCGTTATATATGTTGTATTAGTTCTATATGGAAATGAAACAGCAATTATATATTATTGTTTTGCTGCTGGTTCTTGCCCCTGTGGCGAGGGCGCAGTATACCGTCGACAACAAGAAGGCGGTGAGTGAGTTTGAAAAGGGTCAGCAGTGGCTGTCGAGCAATCCCGCCAAGGCTTTCGACCACTTTGAGAAGGCACTGAAGGCGGAGCCTTCGTTTGCCGAGGTGCGGCTGACGATGGCGGCATGGTATATGGACCACGACAGCCTGGGGCTGGCCGAGGAGCAGCTGCGAGAGTTTCTGAGGCGCGACAAGGGCAAGCATAAGAAATGGGGCGCGTCGGCACAATATGACTTGGAGTGCATCGCCTTCCGCCGTGAGGCGATGGCTAACCCAGTGCCGTTCACACCTGAGAATATGGGCCCTAATATCAACAGCCCTATCGACGAGTATCTGCCTACCCTCACCGCCGATGGCAAGATGTTAATCTTCACCCGTTACGACCGGCTGGCTATGGCGGAGGACTTCTATTATTCGCGTTATAAGGATGGACATTGGACTAGAGCAGTGCGCATGGCCGAGCCGCTGAACAGCGACGAGAATGAGGGTGCGGGCTGCATATCGCAGGATGGCCGCATACTCTATTTCACTGCTTGTGGACGTGAGGATGGTGCCGGCCGCTGTGACCTGTATCTCTCCTATCGCAAGGCGGGTGGCTGGAGTCGCCCGCAAAACCTAGGGCCTGCGGTGAACACTAGCGGCTGGGAGTCGCAGCCGTGCCTCTCTATTGATGGGCAGACGCTCTATTTTGTGAGCGACCGCAGCGGTGGCTATGGCGGCATGGACATCTGGCGTAGCACCCTCGTCGAGGGGCGTTGGAGCAAGCCGGTGAACATGGGCCCTGGTATCAACACGGCTGGCGACGAGAAGAGCCCCTTTATCTCGTTCGACAACCAGACGCTCTATTTCTCCTCCAACGGACGTGTGGGCATGGGCGGCTTAGACCTATATATGTGCCGCCGCACTGGCGACACCGCTTGGAGCGAGCCGCAAAATCTTGGCTACCCCATCAACACACGCGGCGACGAGAGCTCGCTGATTGTCTCGCCCGACGGGCGCACGGCCATCTTTTCGAGCGACAACTATGGCGGTCAAGGTCAGCTGGACCTCTATACCTTTGCCCTTCCCGAGCAGGTGCAGAGTGAACCTGTGGTGTACAAAGAGGAAATCACCGAGTTGGCCCCCGAACTTAAGGTGGGTGAGAGCATCACGCTGAAGAACGTTTTTTTCCAGACGGGCAAATATACCCTCTTGGAAATCTCTATTGTGGAGCTTGACAAGGTGGTGGAGATGATGCAGAAGCATCCCACCCTGCACATCGAGCTTGGCGGCCACACGGATAACACAGGCAACGAGGCTGCTAACCAGAAGCTCTCTGAGCAAAGAGCCAAAGCGGTATACGACTACTTGGTAGGGCACGGCGTGAGTGCAGACCGCCTGAGCTACAAGGGCTACGGCCAAAGTCAGCCTGTGGCCGACAACAGCACCCCCGAAGGCCGCCGCCAGAACCGCCGCACGGTCTTCACCATCCTAGAAAAATAACCCCTAGCAATACTAGATAATCTAGTAATACTAACAATACTAGAACAAGAAAAAGTAAATATCATGAAAAAGAAAGTAGTAGTCCTTACTGGTGCCGGTATTAGTGCCGAGAGCGGCATCAGCACTTTTCGCGACAGCGACGGGCTGTGGGAACAGTATCGTGTGGAGGATGTGGCTACATACGACGCCTACCTGCGCAACCCCGAGCTGGTGCTCAACTTCTACAACGAGCGTCGTCGACAGCTCTTCCAGGTGAAGCCCAACGAGGGCCACCGCCAGTTGGTGCGACTGGAGGAGAAATACGATGTGCACATCATCACACAGAATATCGACAACCTCCACGAACAGGCGGGTTCCACAAATGTCCTTCATTTGCATGGTCTTCTCACCCAAGCACGTAGCGACCGCGACGACAACCTCATCATCGACATTGGCGACCGCGACATCCACCTGGGCGACAAGGCCCCTGACGGTGCCCAGCTGCGCCCCCACATCGTGTGGTTTGGCGAGGCTGTACCCAACATCGAGCCCGCTGCCGAGCTGTGCGAAAAGGCCGATTATTTCATTGTGGTGGGTACCTCAATGAATGTCTATCCCGCAGCCGGTCTTATCCACTATGTGCCGCGCACCTCGCCCTGCTATTTGGTCGACCCCAAGGCAGTGCCTATCTCGCGCCCTATCACCATTTTCCAAGAGAAGGCCGGCACAGGTGTTAAGAAAGTGGTGGACGAACTGCTGGGGTTGTAAAAGTCAAATAAAAGAAGAGGACCTCCCCCTTTCGGATATCTCTTTCAACTTGAATATTAATCAATAAATCTATTTTTATATGAAAAAAATCTTATCTTTTGTGCTGCTTCTTGGCGGCATTGCCCTTGCGGGCGCACAGGCACAGATTGGCGTGAAGTATGACGGTCTCACCTATCAGAATGGTGACACACTAGTGGTGATTCTAGCACACGATGCCGGGCATTGCTATGATATCAGTTTTGTCAATCAGACCTACTCTGTCATGCAGAACCTTGTTGTTACCATGACTGAGATAGAAAATGCTGGTGTCGAGGCATGGGGCCTTTGCACTTCGGCTTGTGTGGCCGACTTGGTGAGCGCCCCCTTCAACATTGCCCCAAGTGGCGAATATACCGATTTTATTATCGACCTTACTGTCGACGAAGAGGTGGCACAGCCCTATGGAGTGTACAACATGCAGATTTCGAATGGTACTATCACATGCAATGTTGTAGTGCGTCTGCAGGCCTATGCCGAGGGTATTGACAATGTGCTGGCCCACAGCCTCTCGGCCTACCCCAACCCCGCCCACGGCAATGTGAACATCAGCTACGATGTCGACCAGCCCGCTACTCTTGCCGTTTATGACATGCAGGGCCATGTGGTGCGTCAAATGGCGGTTGCTGGCAGCGGCAACGCCATTATCGGCAACCTCCCCGCAGGTATCTATGTCTACGGCCTCCTCTCGGACAGCCATAAGGCTATGCAGAAACTAGTTGTAAAGTAAACCACTTATGGGCAAAAGCTAAAGGATGTCGTTCTGGCATCTTTTAGCTTTTGCCTTGTAATTGTACTATCCATGCGCCTCTACACTAGGTGCACATGCGGCAAGTATATCTTTCTGAATAGGGAATATAAAACTGCGTCCGATGTCAGACAGCAGGAGGGAGAGATTGTCACGCTCCGTTGCCCCCATTGTGGTGCAAAAGTGCATCGTCCCTATACTTCGTTCTGGTGCAAGA
The DNA here is from genome assembly GCA_017428115.1 of Bacteroidales bacterium. Taxonomy (GTDB): domain Bacteria; phylum Bacteroidota; class Bacteroidia; order Bacteroidales; family P3; genus Colimorpha. The sequence continues at coordinate 12,147 of JAFRRK010000037.1, forward strand.
CTTGGGGGCCGTGGCTCACCATCGGCATTCTTTCAGCCATCATTCTAGGTGCTGTGGCATTGGTAGTACTCCTACAGCAGGCAGGAGCTAGCATTGGTGCGGTGATATGGATACCGTTAGCTGCCTTAGCGGTGTATGCTTTTCTGGCCAAACACGAGTCGGATTCCGTGGAACGTTGCAATCATTCTTTCGAGGAGGCACCCTCGCCCCGACTCACTTCCGAGGCAGCAGCCGATTTCACCGATATTGAGCTTGTTGATTGGTTCGACATTGACCAATATGACCACATCACCAACCAGCATGAGCAGGTTATCTTCTACGCCTCGTGGTTTAACTATGAAGAGGCACCCCGCTATTTCGAGTGGTACTATTATTACGAGGCCAATGAGCACGACACTCCTGATGATGGCTCCCTGCTCTACCAAAGCCTCCTTGCTGTGGGTGCTACCCGCCATGCCAAGATAGTCCGCCAGGCTCGTGAGATTTATCTTCAAAACAGAGCCGAGATAGAACGCTGTGTCCGCAGTGTTACCCACGACGGCTACCAGTTGCTGCTCTCTCTCAATCTTTTCGACAAGCAGGACGATGCTACGGCAGAGGCCTACCACACCGAACCTCTTCTACCCCTTGTGGCACAATACATACGAGAGCACATAGACCAGTTCTAACATGACCGAAGAATATATCAACCTAGGCATAGAACAGCTCGATAACGACGATACCGAGCGCGCTTTGCAGTATTTTCAAGCCGCCTACGACCTACAGCCCGACAATGCCGAGGTGCTTTTCTATCTTGGAATAGCCTACAGCCGTTTGGAAAAAAATGAGGAGGCTGCACACTATTTCAAGCTCTCGCTACACTATGAGCCAAACTCTGCCGAAACCTGGCTGAACCTCGCCAACCGCTATGACGACATGAACCAGTACGACCAAGCGGAGGAAGCCTACCGCAACGCCAGCAATATCGAACCCGACAACGACGACATCTATCTCGAATGGGGCATCTGCTATTACAATCAGGAACGCTACAACGAGGCACTGGCATGTTTCGAACATGCCGTCCGCCTTAATGCCGACAATATAGATGCCATGTGGCAACAGGGTGATGCGTTGGTGAAACTGGGGCATTATGAAGAGGCGTTTGAAATATCCTCCACTCTTTGTGAGCGCGACCCCGACAATTGGCAGGCATGGTACAACAAAGCTTGGTGTCTTGAAAAGTTAGACCGATACGAACAGGCCATTCCTGCGGCTAAAAAGGTAATCGCCATCTGCCACGATAACGAAGATGGCTACGAACTATTAGGAAATGCCCTTCTATCGCTAGAACGTTTCAAAGAAGCACTTGTCCAGTACGAAAAGGCATTGAAATACTGCCCCACCTATTGGAGCGTATGGGCAAGCAAGGGTTTCTGCCTCCTCCGCTTGGAGCGCTATGCCGAAGCCCTGCCCTGCTACGAGACCGCCACACGCGAAGTGCCCGATGACCCCGAATGGTGGAACAACCAAGGCTTCGTCCTCCACCAGTTGAAACGCGATGAAGAGGCACTTGCCTGTTACGGGAAGGCCATAAGTCTCAACCCCGACTATACCTTGGCTCTTAGCAATATGGCTGATATTTACCAAAGCCGTAAAGCATACAACAAAGCCGAACAACTATACACACAAGCCTACAATCTCGACCCCGACCACCGACGCTATGACCTCTTCTCCGCCACCTGGTGCATGTATTGCACCCAACGTTACAAGGAAATGATTCCACCCCTCCTCACCTTTCTGCCCTACGCCAAAGAGGAGGGTCTACCAGTCGCCTACCGCCTTGGAGTGGCTTATAAGAATCTGCATCGGTACAGCCTGGCTGTCAAATACTATACCCTCGAACTTGAAGCATCCCCCGACAATTCCCAAGTCTTCGACTGCTGGCTCAACATCGCCATCTGCAATGAGAAATTGAAACACTACAACCAAGCAGAAACCGCATGGAATAAGATTATGGAGTTGGACTCTGACCCTAGCTGCCAAGCCCTCGGCCTCTATGGCTTGGGTATGCTATGCGTCAAGCAACATCGCTATGCAGAAGCAGTGGAATACTTCGACCGCTCACTAGCCTTCGATCCCGACTTTGACGACTGCCGTGAGGCACGTAATGATGCACTCCACCACCACTCCTTCAAATCTCATTAGCTGGGGAAGGCTTCGCATAAAAATTCTTTTATTTAAATAAAAAAACGTAACTTTGTAATTCGATATATTAATAAACAACAAACATAAAACACTGTAATTATGTACACAAAGTTCCAAGAACATCTTCAGAAAGAGTTGGCCGACATCGAAGCTGCCGGTCTTTACAAGCATGAACGCATTATCGAAAGCCCCCAGGGTGCCGAAATTATGGTGAAAGGAAAGAAGTGTCTCAACTTCTGTGCCAATAACTACCTCGGCCTCGCCGACAATCCCGAACTCATCAAGGCTGCCAAGGAAGGCATGGACGCTCGTGGCTATGGCATGGCCTCTGTCCGTTTCATCTGTGGCTGCCAAGACCTCCACAAGAAACTCGAGCAGAAAATCTCCGAATTCTTCGGCACCGAGGACACCATCCTCTATGCTGCATGTTTCGATGCCAACGGCGGTGTCTTCGAACCCCTCCTCACCGATGAGGATGCCATCATCTCCGATGCTCTCAACCACGCCTCCATCATCGACGGTGTCCGCCTCTGCAAGGCTCAACGTTATCGCTATGCCAATGCCGACATGGCCGACCTCGAGGAACAGCTCAAAGCCGCTCAGAAGAACCGCTTCCGTATCATCGTCACCGACGGTGTCTTCTCTATGGATGGCAATGTCTGCCCGCTCGACAAGATTTACGAACTCGCACAGAAATACGATGCCATGGTCATGGTCGACGAAAGCCACTCCGCTGGTGTTGTCGGCAAGACTGGTCGCGGTGTTACCGAGCGTTACAACCTCCGCGGTAAGATCGAGATTCTCACTGGCACCCTCGGCAAGGCCTTTGGTGGTGCCATGGGTGGTTTCACCACTGGTCGCAAAGAGATTATCGACATGCTCCGCCAGCGCAGCCGCCCCTACCTCTTCTCCAACAGCATGGCCCCCGGCCTTGTGGCCGCCGGTATCCGCATGTTCGAGATGATGAGCGAGACCAACGAGCTTCAGGACAAGCTGCATGAGAACACCGACTACTTCCTCCGTCGCATGAAGGAAGAGGGCTTCGACTGCAAACCCTCCGAGAGTGCCATCTGCGCTGTCATGATCTACGATGCCGCCAAGAGCCAGCAATATGCCGCCAAGATGCAGGAAGAAGGCATCTTCGTCACCGGATTCTACTATCCCGTTGTGCCGAAGGGTCAGGCTCGTATCCGTGTCCAGATTAGTGCCGCTCACGAGCACGAGCATCTCGACAAGTGCATCGATGCCTTCAAGAAGGTACGCAAGGAAATCGAAGGCTGCTAATCCTTTAATCTGAAAGGTAAAAACTATAAGGCTATTGCCCTATCTGTCGGCATCACCTTCTAGTTTTTACCTTTCCCTTTTTAGATTTCCTTATGAAGCGCATCAATATTTACCTTATCATCACAGCCCTGTTGCTCATCGTGTTGGGTGTGGTCTGTATCGTCAATCCGGGTGCCAGTTTTGCTTCTGCGGCTTGGCTGATGGGTCTGCTCATCCTCATATCGGGCATCTCGTCGCTCATCTTCGGTTTGCGTGCACAGGCCTTCCTGCCCAATGCTGGCTCCACCACACTGTTGGCGGTATTCCAGATTGTAGTGGGTACCATGCTTGCTACCAATATCCTCGCTTCCGAAGTGGCTCTCATCGTTGTCTTTGCCATGTGGGTATTGTTTGAGGGCATCTCACTCGCCGTCCTCTCCATCGACTACAAGCGTGGTGGCTACGACCGCTGGTGGCTCATGTTCCTCCTGGGTCTGTGCAGCATCATACTTGGCTTTCTGGCCCTTCGTAAGCCCGAAACCACAGGGGCTTTCCTTGGCATCCTGCTGGGCCTCGGTATCCTCGCCAACGGCATAGTACGCATTGTCGCCTTCTTTGGCCTCAGACGCATCTCCAACCACATCCGCGATGTGAAGGAAAGCCTCACAGCTACCAACATCGACAACCTGAATCCCCAGCAATAGACCTCCAATTGGTCACTTCGACAAAGAGTGATTACATCTCAAACGGCTGCCCCGACAGTATGAAAGGGCAGCCGTTTCTTTCTTTTAGCACTAGAAAAGGGTAGGGGAAAGGTGCACCAGTCCACTACCCCTTCTTATTAGTTGGCACATCAATCAGCTGCCACCGCCTCGTCAATATTCGGTGCGAGGAAGTCGGCAGTCGTCGAACCGCCATAGCTGAGTATAGCCTCAGAACGTTTTGTGGCACTCTGATACTGTGAAAGCAGCGAGTTGCTAACAAAGAGGCTTTGGGAACTCACCTGTACCCCTCGGGCACTCTTGCGGCTGTGCACCCAGGTGATAGCACCATTGATCGTGCTGTTGCGGCCCAGCTTGCCGTTGACAGAGGCGAAACCGTCGGCATCGACCACATCTGCCAGCAAGGTGTCAGTGGCATTCAGGTTAAGTGTCACCTCCAGAGCCTTGACCGCCACATAAGGTACTCCTGTAGCGGTGTTCTGCGACTGTTTGACAATAAAGCAGCTGATTTGGTCCAGATGCTGGAAACTGTCATTGTTGTCCACCACCGCCTGCGAGAATTCCGCCAACGTGGTGTCGCCGTCGATAGCCAGGTTGCCAAGGGAGATGTCTGTCACGGGAAAACCGCCAGTGCCCTCTGTTACGCTGATTGCTGGCAGCGAACCAGAGGTGATGCAGTAGCCAGCTGCCACGCAGCCCCCTTGGTTGGCCTCAGTCTTGGTGAGATACACAGCATCGCCTTGCAGATTAGCGTTCATGAAGGCGTTGTAGTCGCTCCACGACCCTGGCTTCGACTCAAAGCTGGGCTTGTCCTTGCCAAAGAAAGCCTTCCACATGTTCACGATGTTGGCCATCCGCACTCTATGTGCCATCTGCGCATACGAACGTGATGGGTTCTGTTTTTTCTCCACCTTCTGCTTGGCGATGGTCTTGCTCTTGTTGCGGGCGAAGGTCCACTCGCCTACGCTTCCTCTCATTCGGGTGTTAATTCCAGTTAGTATAGCCATAGTTTTTGCTTTCTCCCTGTCCCGCCCGGTCCTTAGTCGGGTTGTTGTGGGACAGGCATCCCTCCTATAGGCTCACTCAGTTTCTGCCAGGCTTCGCGCGCCAGCCCTGCATTCTCTGCTCTCGCCCCTTGGAAAGACGTTGCAAAAGTATCACCATTCTTCCTGCTCACTACCGCATCTTACCGGTCCCTACTGTTTCTTACCGCTCCCTACCGTATTATACCCTATGCTACCTTATCCTACCGTTTCAAGCCTCTCAAAACCCTGCAAAAAAAACGCCCTTTAAATCCCTTTTGTATGAGTCAAGAGAATTCTGCCCTGTATTCGTCACCAACCACCATGTAGGCAGTAGCCCCCTTTTGTAGAAAAGAGAAGGCCTCGCACCATCTGGCACGAGACCTTCTCTATATAAGTAAACCCCTTGCTAGGCTATTCCAGCCAGCCGAGTATGTCACCTTTCTTCACCATCTGGCCCTGCTTGACGCAGGTGTCGATAAGGCGGCCGGCTTTGGTGATTTCCACGTTCATCAGGGCGTAGCTGGCCTCGATGATGCAGAACACCTCACCTTCCGCATATTCGCGTCCCGGTGCAGGAGGTACCGAAGTGTTGAAGTCAATCTCCCACAGCAGCTGCCCGTTGGCAGTAGCTACCACAGGAGTGGCATTGGCATGCTTCTCGTTGATATAGTTGGGTGTAAGCATTGTGGTGGCGGGGGAGGCTGCTACTTTGGTAGATGCGTTGGCAGCATTCTTCTCTGCGCGCAGTTGTGCGACCTCTTTGTTGAAACGTTCCTTGGCAATACCCGACTTGTAGTCGCGGTATTGGCGGTCGTGCATGGCCAGTTCAAACAGCTCCTCGTCATCCTCGCCACGGTCCCAACCGTTCTCCTCCATCTCTTTGATATACTCGGGCAGCGCATCAGGATAAGCATCCTGCGGGTTGCCGTCATAAAACTCGTAGTTGTTCTTCTTTGCCAGCTCCACAATCTCAGGTGCCAGAGGTCCGGGCAGTTTGCCAGCACGTCCAAGTATCATATTCCAGCTATCCTTGTCAATCTGGCTGAAACGGGGCTTGCCCTGAGCCAGGGCCATGATGTTCATCAAGGCAATGTTCTTGGTATACTGGCTGAAGGGGGTCACCAAAGGAGGATAGCCCAACTTAGGCCAAATATATGCCACCTCTTGGAACAGCTGAACAGTCAGCTCGTCGAAGGTCACCTCGGGCTTGCCGTTCTTCTTTAGGGCCATGTTGATGGCGCTGTGCACCCCTTTCAAGTCGCTCATCATGCTGCCCATCATGCCGCCAGGCAGGCCGCAGCCCACCAGCATCGAGGTGCAGATACGGTTGGCGGGGTTCACATATAGACCCAGGAAGTCGTCGAGGAACGACTGTGTCAAGGCGCGCGTCTCCATATAGGCCTTCATGTTGATGTCCTTCACCAAGAATCCGTCCTCTTTCAGCATAGCTTGCACACCAATGATGCCGGGATGCACCATGCCCCATGCCAAGGGCTCCATGGCAGTGTCGATAACATCGGCACCGGCGCGAGCCACTTCTAGTATCGAAGCCATGGCGAAGCCAGGACCCGAATGGCCGTGGTACTGCACGATGATATGGGGATATTTCTTCTTAATCTCATGTACCAGTTTGCCCAGCATAGTGGGGCGGCCGATACCGGCCATGTCCTTGAGGGCAATCTCGTCGGCGCCAAACTCCACCAGCTTGTCCACCACGCCCATATAGTACTCCACAGTGTGGATGGGGGAGTAGGTGATGCTCAGTGCCGCCTGGCTGATCATGCCGGCCTCTTTTGCATACTTCACTGAGAGCTCAAGGTTCCTAGGGTCGTTCAGCCCGCAGAACGAACGCATGATATCCACGCCCTGAGCCTTCTTCACCTTAGGCATCAGCTGGCGCACATCCTTAGGCACACCATACATGCGCAGGCCGTTTAGTGCGCGCTCAAGCATGTGAGTCTGTATGCCCGCTTTGTTAAACTCTTTGGTCCATGCACGGACCGACTTGTTAGGGTTCTCACCATACATCAGGTTTACCTGCTCAAAAGCACCGCCGTTGGTCTCTATACGGTCGAAACATCCCATCCGCACAATAGCGGGGGCCACCTGCACTAGCTGGTCAACACGGGGCTGGTATTTGCCCGAGGATTGCCACATGTCGCGGTATACCAGACTGAATTTTATCTCTCTTGCCATATTGTTAAAGTGATATTATGCTGTAATAATTAATTACTTACAAGCGAAAGCAACTTCTTCCGCAAGTTGCAAAAATACGAACTTTTTATAAAATGTTGTTTTTTGAATAAAGAATTGTGTTTTTTTTAGAATTCGAAGTGAAACTCAACTGCCGTTAGTCGCTTTTCTCCAATAGTTCAGTCCCTAAAGCGGCAGTATCGTAAAAATACTTGCCCTTATCTTATAATTGACTGATTTTCCAACAGCCTCTAAAAAGACAGTGTCTGCACCCCTACATTTTCCTGCCACGCACGGCGGCAAATACGGCAAGTGCGCTGATGCCGGAGACCATAAGGAAGGTGATGAGGAAGTCCACTCCCCTCATCGCCACTGGGAAGGCTGAAACTACAAAGTTGTCGCCCATCTTCACAATACCAAACCGCTGCTGCAGCAAGCAGATAATAAAGCCCGTCAGCAACCCTGCCACCACACCTATAGTGGCTATCATCACCCCCTCCAGGCGGAAAATGCCTATCATCTGCCCCCGCTCCATGCCTAGGCTTCTCAGGGTGGCTATGTCGCGTCGCTTGTCAAGCACCAGCAGTGTCAGCGACGAATATAGGTTCAGTGTGGCTATGAGGATGATGAGTGCGAGAATAAGGTAGATGCCCAGCCGCTCGCTGCGGAACACCTTGTAGTATATGGGCTGTTGTTGAAAGCGGTCCTTCACCGTGTATCCGTCGCCCAGCATTCCTTCCACCGCTTCACGTGCCGCTGCCTTGCCTTTGGCTCGCAGCGAGGGCTTTAAGGCAATGGCTAGGGCGGTGCACTCGTTGTCATCATAGTTCATCAGCTGCCGCACAAAGGCAATGTCCGCCACCACGTACCTATTGTCGATATCCTGCTGTATGTAGAAATTGCCGCCCGGCATGGCATAGCCTGTGTTCAGTGCCTGCTCCATGGTCATCCCCAACGCAGTGCCGCGTTTGGGGATATGCACAGCCACCGGCACATTCGATGCCTCGCGTATGCCTAGGTTGTAGTATACCTCAGCCCCGAAAAGCAAAAAATAGGTGTATCGTGAATAAGGCTCTGCCAATACCTCCTCTTCTTCCTGAGCCTCGTTCTCTATGCCGGTGAGTAGTGAGGCCTCTTCCGCCGACGCTCTATTGCTACGCCGAGCCGCGAAACCCTCTTGGGCGGCATGTCCATTCTCAATCTTCAGCCCATAAACACCCTCATACAGCAGTGTGTCCAGCCCCGACACCTTGGGATACTCTCCGTCCACTCCCCTCAGGGACACAATGGCCTGATTGTGGCGGTATGTTATCCAGGCGTTCTCCTCTACCATCTGCGACACAGCTGCAACGCCCTCCAGCTGTTGCAGTCTTTCCAGTTGCGTGTTGCTCATCTTGAATGTCTTCCCCTTGGCGGGCTGCACCAGCAGCTCCGGGTCGAACGAGTTGAAGAGATTCTGTGTCAGATTGCCTATGCCGTTGTATACGCTCAGCACCACAATCAAGGCTGCCGTGCTCACAGCTATGCCCACCAGCGATATCCATGAGATGATATTGATAACAGTCTTCTGCTTGCGCGAGAAGAGGTAGCGCCAAGCCACCAACAAGGTGAGGGGGAAAGACCTTCGCTTCTGAGGGTTGCGGCTCACGATGGCTTCCCTTATTGTTTCAGTAGTTGCTCAATGCGCTCCACATAGTCGAGCGAGTCGTCCAGATAGTAGTCCAGCTGCGGTATGATGCGCAGCTGTTTCCCCACCCGGTTGCCCAGCCTGCGGCGTATGTCACCGCTGTGGGTCAGTATGGCATCCACAATGCCCTGCTTGCTTGCTGGCTCTGCGGGACGGTTGCCCCATGCGGGGATGCTGCCTATGGGCATAATACTCACATGCACCCTGGCAATGGAAAGGTCGGGAGTGATGCGTACGCTGGTCACCGTGATGAGTGAATTGCCCAGCGTGGGCTTCATCTCACGCAGAAATATGTCGCCCAGCTCCTGTTGGATTAGGCGTGAAATCTTTTGCTGGCGTGTGCTGTCCATCCTACCACCTCCAACCTACACGTATGGGGATAAACACCGTCTGCTGCTCCAGCACGATGCCCACCTCCACAAACAAGCTGTGGTAGTTGCGATCCATCTGTTGCAGCGCATGGTCGTAAAACCAGTTGAGGCCGCCATACACTTCTAGATAGGGGCTGATGGTGTTGCCGTAGTTGCCCGGGTTCATCAGGAAGCTGCCGCCCACGCGGGCACCCACCATCGGAGCCCATTCGTCGCCAATAGGACGGAAATCCATGTCGACAAAGCCGTGCATCATCTGGCTGGCGGTGTAGTCTATATTACCATTAAAGCGGGGATAGCAATAGGCATAGCCCAGTCCCCCGCCCAAGAAGAAGTCCTGGCTGATATTCACCCCTGCCATCACGTTGAGCCCTGCCGACTCTTCGTGCAGGTTCAGACGGTAGCCGCAGGGGCTGGCATCAGGATTGCTGCCCTCTATCTCAGGCTGGCCATAATTGCCCACGTTGTGGAGGTAGCCTGCCTCCACCTTGAACATGAATTCTACGTTGGGTTTGTCTTGTGTATACTGCGCCTTGGCCGTAGTGGCTGCCAGCAGCATAACTACCAATAATACAGTTCTTATGTTCTTCATTGTACAATAATTTGCGACTGCAAAGATATGAAATTATTTTTGATTATCACCACATAACTTCCCGATGGTAGGTTGTGACGCACAGTGTCGCCACTCTTTACATCACTCATTTGTAGCACTTTCTTGCCGCTGGCATCGAAAAACAGCACATCAAAATTTTTCTCCTCTCCCGTCACCTCCACGCGCAGCGTGCCTTCCTTTGAAGGGTTTGGGTAGAGCTTCAGTCGTTCCGTGCCGCCTGCTGTCATGGTGGGGGCGATGCCCACAATGCTGCTGTCGGCCACTGCTAGGGCATACTGTCCGTCAAGGAGTGTGGTGGTGAAATAGCCCGTGCTAGTAATGCTCGAAGAGGTGCGTTTGCGCGACACCAGCTGCCACGGATGCTCCGCACTCTGGCGATACACTACGCACAGCGAGTCCAACGTAGAGCGTTTATCGAAGAAGCCATGGTCCAGGAATGCTGCTCCCGACGAGCTGTTACTGCCCATGTTATACATCAGACGGAGGCTCACAGATGGGTCCCAAGGCGAGTTCTTCACTTCCCAGTAGCGGTTGCTCAGTCGCACAATACCCTCTGCCACTTCGCCCGTGGGCTGCGTGAAATGATGTATCACAAACACCCTGTGGTCGGTGGCTATGGTGGCATCCTGCCCCACATACACCTTGCAGTAGGTATTGTCCATGTCGTAGCTGCCTGTATGGTTGAGGATGACAGAGTTGCGGGTGGCAGCAAACGCTATGCGGTTGTGGTAGTCCACCACCGCAAAGGCGGCGGCAAAAGGCAGTGTGAAAGTCTCCGTGGTCACACTGTCGTCCACCCACATCCACTGGTCCGACTGCTCCGAGCCTCCCTGCCCAAAGAAAGTGACCGGCACCAGCATGCCGTGGGCATAGTGGTCGGTGCCACGCAGATGCTGGCGCAGTGTGATAGTGGCCTCGCCTGCTGCGGTAGCCTGCAGCCCCTCCACCTCAAAATCCACAAATCCCGGGGTGAACACATGGAAGTCGAAGAAACCCTCCAAGTCCATGCCGCTGTACAGGCTCAGACTGTCGCGCAAGTCTGCGGCATCGATATTGCCAAAGGCGCAGCGGTCAAACAGGCGGTTCATGCAGCTGTAGAACAGCGAGTCGCCCATCAGTCCGCGTAGCGAGTGCCACACCAGCGCCCCCTTATCGTAGGTGGTAGAGCCGTAGGTGTAGTTAGGCGACATGCCCGACAGTGAGCGGTAGCCGGCGTCAGAGATGTGCGCACTAAGTATCACCTCCTTCAGGTTGTCCAGATAATACTGGGTGGCTGCTGTGCGTCCGAAGGCGGCCTCTGCGGCCACCTCCTCGCAGAACGAGGCGCCCCCCTCGTTAATCCACATATCCCCCTCCGTCGAGCAGGTCAGCAGATTGCCAAACCAGGCATGCCCCAACTCGTGGCACATGGTCATCTGGCAGGCATTCTCGGTCGAGGCGATGCAGGCATCCACCAACCCTATATTGCTCACATGCTCCATCGACCCCTTCGGCGTGCCCACATATCCCACACGCTCCCAGCGGTAGGGGCCGAAAGCCCGTTCATACATCGGTATCACATCCTCCAAGATGTCGAAAGTGGCATACACCTGGCTGCTGTCGCGGCTCATATAGCCGATGGTGGCGGGATAGGTGCCGTATAGCCCTTCAAACTCTCTCTCTATCACATGCCACGGTGCCGACGTCACCGATGCCAAGTAGGTGGGTGTAGGCTGCTCTATGCGCCACACGCTGGTGTTGCTGCCATCGTCATTAGTCACCTCACTCACCTTCACTCCCCCGCAGATGGCCCTCCATCCGGGCTGCGACGTCACCGTGAGGCGGTAGGTCGCCTTGTCGTAGAAATTATCGCGGCAGGGGAACCAAGCCCTTCCATACACATGCGGATGAGCCAAAAAGGCCACCCCAAGGTTATAATAAATCCTGCTGTCCATGTGCAGGCCGCCCCAGCCATAGCTCTCCACGTAACCATTGGTCACATACGGCACCGACACCACATGCGTGTCGCCTGCCTGTCCGCCGGAAAGATAGATGCGCAGCAGGGCGTTGTCGCGGTCATAGCTAAAGCCTCGAGTCACCGTGCCGTCCAGACTCACGGGGCTAACGCCGTCGCATATCAAGTCGAATGTCACCGCGTCGCAGTTCTTAGTCAGCACAAAAGTAATCTCCGCCACCCCCTGCACCTGCTTCTCCACCCTCCTGCCCATATCCAGCGTAATATCATAGTGCAGCACATCCATCGAGTCCCTCTCGGCCGTCTGTGCCGCCAGCCTGCCCTGAGTCAAGGACAGCAACAGAAGAATTAAAAACAGCTCTATCTTTTTCATAATCATCTAATATAATCGTACATACCGCGCGGCATCGCCGCCCAAAAGTCTTTGCAAATTTACACATATTTATCAAATTATGCACAAATTATATAAAAAATATCTGAATGGGTGAACGTGTTAATGTGCTAATATGTGAATATATTAGTCCCTGGCGCGATCAAAGACTCTCGAATTAACGAGTTAAGGTGGGTTCTATTACTTGCTTGCAATTATAGTCTTAAATTCTTATTAGCTAATGGTTAAAAAATAAGGCTCTAGTTTGATAAAAGACTGATTTTTTACAGCCTCGAAGAGGCTGAATATCAATAACCCCGCACAAACGGGAGTGGGGTCGCGACCGAAAGGGCGCAACCCTGTCCCGTATGGAGTGGGGTCGCGACCGAAAGGGCGCAACCCCATTCCCGTGCAGTGTGGGGTCAATGAAACCCCTA
>JAFRRK010000038.1 GCA_017428115.1 Bacteroidales bacterium
CTTCTCAGTGCCCGCTCTCATCAGGCTGCATACCACTTCCATTTTGCATCCCGTCTTGAGCCGTCCGATGAATACCGCGTTCCTCTCGGTGATGCCTTCATAGTTGTATACTGCCGTAAGGCCTCGGTCCAGAACATAGATGTTCGTGTGGTCTTTGTCCTTCTTTATCATCTCTGTGACGACGGCGGGCATCGCCCTGTCCTCGCTGAGATAGGTCGGGTCAGAGAAGATGTCGGCCAGTTTCACTGCGAAGCCGTCATACCCCATCGTGTACTTTACCTGCTTGCGGCTCGCTCCCTTGTTCGGCTTTTTCCCGACCGAAAACCCTTTCTTGAGTTTGTTGCATGCTTCCGCCACCATCGAGCTGTCCACCCGCACAAGCTGTCTCTTCCCAAGCTCCTCTTCCGTGTACAGTGCGGACATCTCGGCATACACATACTCATAGGCTTTCTCAAAGAACTCCACATTCATTTTCGACAGCCTTGTGGAGATGGAGCTACGGCTAACTGTCATCCCTTCTGCATAATCGAAGAGTGTCTTGAACTGCTGGCTGTTGAACATCGTTTCGACACGTCGTTGGCTTATCCTGTCCGTCATGCAGAATGCGTACGGCAGCAGATGGAACATCCTCTCCCCGCTCAAGACCTTGCTATAGTAGTCGACTTTTGTGTCTGCCGCAAGTCGCGACAACACTTCATCGGGTATGATTTTCACCAACTTAAGGTCGCTTGATGGCTTGTTCCACCTAAGCAATAATCGGATGAACCTTAAATACATCCCCGTCATCCGTTGGTGGGGACGCTACTCCATTATCATCCTCATAACACATCTGGTATTCATCAAACATTTCGCCTACATCATCCACCACTCCCACCTCTTTCCCGACCAACCTTGGACTGCCACACTGGTAGTCCTAACCCTCACCATGCTTTGCTGCTCTGCCGCCATACCCATCTGCTTGCGTTTCTTTCCACACGTCACTGCTCAGAAGGATCTCATTCCCTGTACCCCAGCCCACTCCCCTACCACCTCTCCTCAATAAGCACATAGGGATTTGCTCACAGCAATCCCCCGCCATCGAGAAAAGCATAAACACACTTTCTCTCACACAAAAGAAACGCTCCCCGCAATAAAAAGCCCCGTCTCTCGTTATTATTATTAAAAAAAACTAAAACATCACAACTATGGGTATCATTATCAGTATCATTATTGGCGCATTGGCTGGCTTTTTGGCTGGCAAGCTCATGAAAGGGGCCGGTTTTGGCTTCATCGTAAATCTATTGGTGGGCATTGTGGGCGGCTTTTTAGGCGGCAACCTCTTGGCCTGGCTGGGCATCGACTGGGGGGCTACCTTTGTGGGCAGCCTGGTCACCTCGGTGATAGGGGCATGCTTGCTGCTGTGGATTGTGTCGCTCTTTAAGAAGTAAATCACTTCTAGGTGTGAGTGATTTAAACCAACCATTATTGACCATTTACACCACTTGGCCATACAACTGCCTATTAATGTCACACTTTGTTTTTTAATCGTCACCGAACACATACCTCAATCAGCCACATTAAAAACTAAGAACCATGAACCATAAATCTGTGCGAGAGCCAAAAGCTTCTTAATTCTTAATTCTAACCTCAAGGAGTGGGACTATAACACTATGAAACGCTATATCTTTTTAGACATCGACGGAGTGCTGAATACCGCCCGCAGCTATAGGGAGTGTGTGGCGGAGGGCAAGCCTTGGCGCGACGACTACGGCCCTTTTTTCGACAACGAAGCGGTGGAGAACCTGCGCCACGTTGTCGATGTCACCCATGCCGACTTTATCATCACCTCTACATGGAAGTATAAGGGGTTGGATGCCATGCACACGCTATGGACACTGCGTGGTATGCCAGGCTTTCTGCTTGGCGTGACTCCCGAGGTGACCACAAGCGAGTTCTGCATTCGCAGTATGGAGATAATGAAATGGCTGGCACAGAATGCTCCCGAAGACCCTGCCGACTATCGCTTTGCCATCATCGACGACAGTAACATCTTCCTCCCCGAGCATCTGCCCTATCTTGTCAACACGTCGTCGAGTGTGGGCATAACTGCCGACGATGCCGAAAAGGCCATCTCCTTACTGAGGGAAGAGGAAAACAAGGATGCTTAGCCACAACGATGATGAATGAACGCCACCGTATAAAGCGGCTCACAGCCCTTCGCTATGTACTGGCATTGCCACGAAGTGTATGGTACAACTACACATTGCTGCCACTGCGACAGGCCTGGCGGCTGCCTATACTTGTGTCGCACCGCACCAAGGTGGAAAACCTGACGGGAGAGGTGACGCTGATAGCCACAAAACTACGTATAGGGCTAGTAAAGATAGGTTTCAATACCTACCAACACACCGACTTCTGGCACGACCGCACCCGTATCAACATCCGTGGCCGTTGGGTGATGAAAGGAGCCTGTGCCGTAGGGGCAGGCAGCTGTATCAATGTTGGTGAAAAAGGGGTGCTGATATTTGGCGACAATGTGTCCATTGGGCCAAAAACACTTATCATTTGCCATCATACCATCACCTTTGCCGATCACAACCAAACCTCATGGTGCTGCACCTTGATGGACACCGACCAGCACCGGCTAGTGGACAACAAGGGCAATTGGAGCAACGAGGACCGTCCCATTGAACTGGCCGAGGGTGTCTGGCTGGGGTGCCATGTGATTATAACCAAAGGCACACGGCTGGCAGCCTATACTACTGTGGGGGCAGGCAGCGTGGTGCACGGCAGCCATGACCAGGAGCGCACCGTGCTGGCAGGCAATCCTGCCACAGTGGTAAAACGAGGTGTGGTGCGTGAAGATTTTAGACGGGTGGAGTGTTGACAATTAGTGATTGAGTCGAGATTGATAATCCGCGGCTTGAGCTTTTTTGCCTAAGAGGTTGCAGACTCTTACGAGCGACTGTAGGATGGGTATGCTGGTGTTGTCGAGAGCTTCGGCTCGGAGCAGATACTTGTAGGCCTTTTCGTTTTGACGCAGTACTAGGTGGCTAAGCGCCAGCATATAGATTGAGGAAAAATCGTCGGGAAAAAGTTGCACCGTGCGCTTGGCTACGGTTTGGATGCGACGAGTCATCAGGCTGTCGGCAGCCGTGAGATGAGCCGTGTCGGCGATGCTCTGATACATGGTAGCCATGTAGTCTGCCATACTCTCCACCAACAGCTCCTCCATCATATCAGACTGCACATTAGGGAAAGTCCACTGATGGTCGATTTGCAGCGAATAGTCGAGCGTACGCACTATCTCGTCGACAAAAGTGTCCCACCTATGCAGCTCGCCCAAGAAGAATATCTTACCCAGACGGAGGTCGAGACGGTCGGGATAACGGACTATACCCTCGTCAATGGCCACCAGACCGCTGTCGGCCAACGGCGTTACTACCACGCTTGCATTCGGGCTCAATGCCCTATTGGCATAAAAATTATAGCGGGCAATGAAAAAGTTGACATCGTCGGGGGCCTCACGCTGCCATAATCTGAGTGCCTCACGCTGTGCTACTACATCATTGCGGCCAAAAGCCTCGTCAAAGGCATCGGAGTATGACTGGGCTTTTACAGCAGATATACATAAGGTTATCAATAAAAAAGAAACTATTCGTCGCATAATTATGAGGGGTATTTGATGAAACAAAAATACAAAAAGTTTTTCATTTCAATAAAAAATCGTACTTTTGCAGACCTTAAGGCTATTCGAGACATGAAAATCCTGCTTATCACCCCACCGCTGACACAGCTCAACACTCCCTACCCCGCCACTACGATGCTGAAAGCATACCTAGAAACCCACGGGCACAAGACGGCGCAGGCCGATTTGGGCATAGAACTGGTGGACGAGATATATAGCAAAGCTTGGCTGAAAAGCTACGCAACTAGTATCGGCAACACCGAAGAGCGTGCCTATATGCTACGCTGCAGCGACGTTGTGGAACCGGTGAAAGCTTTCTTGCGCGGACAGGAGAACACCCTAGCACCACGCATCGCCAACCGGAGCCTCCTGCCCGAAGGACCGCGCTTCAACCAGCTGGAGGACCTGGAATGGGCCTTTGGCGTAGCAGGCATAGAGGACAAGGCTCGACACCTTGCCACCCTGTTTATAGAAGACATTGCCGACTACCTCCGCGAGCATGTCGACCCTCATTTCGACCTTATTCGCTATGCCGAACAGATAGCCAGTTACGCACCATCTTTTGATGAGATGTATGCCGCCCTGCATGCCCCTTTGTCGCTGATAGACAGCAAAATGTTGGAGTTGGTGGAGGGTCATCTACAGACCGAACAACCCCAAATAGTAGGCTTCAGCATACCCTTCCCAGGCTGCCTGTATGGAGCTTTGCGATGTGCACAACATATCAAACAGAAACATGGGTTGCCCGTAGTGCTGGGTGGCGGCTTTGTCAACACTGAGTGGAGGCAGCTGAACGACAGGCGGATATTTGACTACTGCGACTTCATCACCTTCGACGACGGTGAACTGCCCCTCCTTCGCATCATCGAGCACCTTGAGGGGAAACGTCCTGCCGACCACCTGCTGCGCACCATCACCCCCGACTCTCCCCTTCTGGCACCCTCTGCCGAGAACCCCGACAACGACAGTCTTCCATCGCCCGACTTCGAGGGACTATATTTGGACAAATACCTCTCGCTTGCCGAAATGACCAATCCCATGCACCGCCTATGGAGTTGTGGACGCTGGAACAAGATGATGATGGCTCACGGCTGCTATTGGCACCGCTGTGCCTTCTGCGACACCAGCCTCGACTATATAGACCGCTACGACACCCCCACAGCCACTACCGTAGTGGACCGTATGGAACACATTATGAGACAGACAGGCATCAGCGGTTTCCACTTTATTGACGAGGCTCTGCCCCCCAAACTGCTCAAAGAGGTGTGCGAAGAGCTGTTGCAACGTAGGCTCACTGTCAGTTTTTGGGGCAATATACGTTTCGAAAAGGCCTATACCTCCGAGCTATGCGACCTTCTTGCCGATGCCGGATGCGTGGCAGTTAGCGGCGGGCTGGAAGTGGCATCAAACCGATTGCTGAAGCTGATGGACAAGGGAGTTACGATAGAGCAGACTATGCTGGCATGCCGCCATTTCCGCGATGCAGGCATCATGGTGCACACATATCTTATGTATGGCTTCCCCACCGAGACACTGCAAGAGACCCTAGATGCATTAGACACAGTGAGGCGCATGTTTGACGAGGGAATCGTGCAGAGTGCTTTTTGGCACCGATATGCCATGACCTGCCACAGCCCCTCGGGACGAGAACCTGAGCGTTACGGAGCCCGAAGAACCGAGAATCGTGCCAACAACTTTTGTAACAACGAGGTAGACTGGCTGCCGACCGTTGGCGGCAACCTACAATTTGACTATGACATCGAAGAGGTGGGCAACGGTCTACGCATTGCCACATACAACTACATGAACGGCCTAGGGTTGGAGCAACCTGTGCGCAGCTGGTTCCCCGGCATACGCTTCCCTAAACAGAAAAAACACCACTCATGACAACCAAACGCAACACCACAAAAGGTGGTCGGTCATGGATTGCCGAAATCGTAGTGCTGACTGCCGCCGTCAGCAGCCTGCTGCTATTCTTCTTCCCCAAACAACCCGACCGCCTATTGTGCATTGAAGGGCATGAGAACCACCATTGGGTAAAAGAAACGAGAGAAATCTTCCCCACACTAGGCATACTCTTCGGCTTGAACTACCGAGTGCTGCATCTGAGCGGACGACCCACCGATTTTCTTGTCGACTACGCCTTGCCCCAAAGCTATTGTCCAGGCGACAATCTGCGCCTATGGCTGCGCCCAAAAGACTATGAACGAATATGCAAAGACCCTGACATAGAGAAGGTGAGGGTATACGCACTCGACATCCAAAACCCCAACACATACCAGTGGACACAATATGTGCCCCAACATCCCCACGGCCATGGCGGAATGCTGGCCTTGGGCATTGTGCTGGCAGTGCTTTTTCTAATCATGCTAGTCAACAAGGTATGCTTTGAAGCAAGAGACATGAATTAAGAACCTAGAGGTAAGGCTGTAGCGCCACAAAAAATAACACATAGTCCACAAATCCTACTTCACCAAACATCCTTTAAAGGCAAAAACTAAAATCAGAATCTACTATTTGACAATCCATTGTCTTAAAAACACTTATAATTACACATTCCTTTTCTCACATTAGACTTCGTTGAGTGGCAACGGCATGAATGTTTGCTTGTCCCTTGTTCTGCGATTCTAAGTCGGTGAACCTACGGTAGACACATGGTAAGCAAATGGATGACAAGCAAATCGATTACAAAATTTCATTTTTTTATCTTATTTGTCAAACTCTAGCTAGGACCAATCGGACACGCATAAAAAAAGAGACACCATGGCAGATGTCTCTTTGTTGATATTTCGTTTTTTGTTAGTCGACATCACGTACCAGACGGACACCAGAGCCAATATAACGGGTTTCGGAAATGCAGGACACTTCGATGCCTGAGTTGTTGTTGGTACGACGCAGTCGCAACCGCCAGGCATTGTTGCTACCATTACTAGTGCTTGACCAATAATAGCCATCCAATTCGTTAGTGCTTTGACCAAAAGTAACATTCAGAACATTTCGCTGACCGCAACAAGGCAGAAAGATACAACCATGGCTACGATGGGTGAGCCAGTCGTTCCACGAAACACTATGGTGCTGACCAGGGAGAGTCCAACTGATGCCATTGTAGTCGTCAGGAGCCAGAATGCAGCCCATGATTTGGGTAGAACCATCTTGGAGGGTTAGCGTTGCCAAGCCCTGCCTACCGTCTCTGGGGTGGGTGCCTGTGGTAGAGTTGAGACGGAACAGATATTGCCATTCGTCCTTGGTAAGGGTGCGCCACTTGTTGGGCTGGTTGCCACCATTGCTGATTTCGTTCACACCCCAGTCGTAAGAGGTAAGGTTGATGTCGCCAGAAGGACCATAAGTATCGTTACTATACATAGTGGGAGCATAACTGGGACTGCCCTGATTGCTGGTGGCGAAACCGAAGAGGTCTATCCAGTCGGACTGAGTGGCACGGGTGGGGTCGGCGACAGTGTTGCCAGCGGCGTTCCCCACTATTTCCCATTGTTCAG
This sequence comes from Bacteroidales bacterium, assembly GCA_017428115.1. Taxonomy (GTDB): domain Bacteria; phylum Bacteroidota; class Bacteroidia; order Bacteroidales; family P3; genus Colimorpha. The sequence goes on from JAFRRK010000038.1 coordinate 7,165, forward strand.
GGGCGAAACGCCAGAGGCCGGTGCTGGCCTGGTACTGCAGATTGCCCATGGCGATACGGACTTTTTTGGTGGGTGAGACGGAGAACTCGCCTGTGCCCAGACCGGGGTAAGGGGGTTGGACGGGGGTGGGCTCGCCAGTGTACTGCACTGCGTAGATATTATTAGACTGAATATTGGCACTGGTCTGGTTAGCCTCACGGGTGAAGAGCTTCACCGTTCTACGGCCATTGGCGGTTGCGGTATAGACATAGACATCCACAGTGAGATCCCGGTAGGTGCGAGCGGGTACGACAACATAGAAGGGGCCTGCGCTGGTAACACCCGAGGCAGCTGTTGTGCCATTGTTGTTATCACTACCGTTAGAACCGTTGGTGGTGCAATCGAGTGTGACGGTGTGGTTGCTCGTAGTGTAGCGCGAAGAGGTGGTTGCGTCGTCCATGGTCAGTTGGGGGGTACTGGTGCCACTAATAGCAGCCTCACCCCAGAGGAAATAGTCGCTGCTGCTGACATTGATGTATGCCACCTCATACTCATCAGGGAGATTAACCTCTACCAGACTGCACAGATTGGTGAAGAGGAGCGAATGTGTTGTCACATTTGAAGCACAGTAGGCAGCCATAGGGGCATTGATAAGTTGGTTGCCTGCATTGTCCTGACGATATAGCTGCACCTGGGGCATGAGCAGGGTTGGAAAGCCGCTGGGGGTGGAACTGATTCTGTCGGCAGGGTACACGGCATAATAGTCGTTGTCACTCACGGCCACTCCACTGATGGTGGCAATGTTTTGTGACGAGAGGGATACGGTATAGTTCACGCCGTTAATCCACACTTGGTCCTGATCGTTCCAATTGGCATAGTGTTGTCCGTCGACGTATACCTTGGAGCCAGCTCCGCCATAATTGTTGATAGTGGCTTTCATATTCACCACGTCTTTGTCTTTCTGGCAGGAGGCACAGGCCAAGAGCAACACCAGCACTATATATAGAGTTTTACTATTTTTCATATCCTAATATTTTTGAAATTAACAACATACTAAATTAATTGCCACTTCAGAAGAGGTCGGAATTATAGCCATATTGTCCTAGACCGGAGTGGTCATAGCTGTCATGGCTCATTAGTCCGGTTTCAAGAGTGCCACCAAATGTGATGGTCTCCGTATCACTGGCAGACTCAACAATACTGCCATAGCCATTTTCGATTTTAAAAGCGACTACCTTCAAAATTGGTGCTTCATACAGGGTCTTTTGTACCATTTTTGATAATGTTTTGATTTATTACACTAAAGTTAATTCTTTTATAAACAATCTAATACAGAAACGAAATTGATTTTTTAACAGATGCAAAAGTACACATTAATACTCAGTCGTGACACATTTTTAATCGGTATTATATTTATTTAACAGTTAGTCGAGATTGGGCTTTTCGACTTCATCTGTATTCTCTGCCTCGCAATCGGAAGGGGGGCAGGTTCCAGTGCATTCGGCTTGGCGAGCACTTTGGTTTCTCTTCCATTGGAAGTATTTAATTCGGTTGAGGGCCATATGGCGGGTGACTTTCTTGAAGGTAGCTTCATCGCTGTCGGCTAGCGACTCAAGGAGTTCTATATCCGTGTCGCTAAGAGTATAGCGCACTCTGGCAGCGATATTATAGGGGCATACCAACTGGCAGCAGTCGCAGCCGAAGGCATAGCCTGCAAGGCGGAGAGAGGCGGGTAGGCTCTGCGAACGGTTTTCGACGGTGTGGTATGAGGCACAGCGGCGTGCATCGTTCCAATAAAGACCTCCCTTTGAAGGCACAAGGCAGGCATTGGGACAGGCATCCACACAGCGGTGGCAGTTGCCACAGCCATTGGGCAACGGGGTGTCGTAATGGTCGGCCCGGAAGGTTGTCACCAGCTCTCCTATATAGCAATAGCTGCCCAGCTGAGGATTCACCAACAGGGTGTTGCGCCCCCGCCAGCCTAGTCCGGCACGAACAGCCCATGCCTTGTCGCTTATGGGCACAGTGTCCACGCAGGGCTTGGCATCAAAATCGGGATACTCCGCTCGAATGGCAGCAATGAGGGCGTAGAGCATGCTTTTCACCCGCTCGTGGTAGTCCTGCCCATAGGCATATTGGGCTATTTTTGCCTTGCCGCCTATGCGATGAGAGGGTTTGTAGCCCAGCAGCACCGAAACCACCGTTTGTGCTCCTGGCAGCAGCAGGCGGGGGTCGTAGCGCATAGCCTCATGTTCGGACAAATAGTGCATGTCGGCATTACACCCATTTGCCAACCATTGGTTGAGAGGCAACTCGTCGTCGCCCAAGGCTGTTGCCTCGGCTATTCCGCAGGCATCAAATCCCACCTGGGACGCGGCAGCCTTGACAAATTGTGAATTGACCTGCCGGCTGGCAGGCAGTGAATTGAGTTGCTGGGCATTCTGCGACACTACTAAGCCATTTGAACTCTAAACATAGCTTAATTGGTAGTAAAGCGACTCCCGCTTTGCGCTATTCTTCATTCTTAGAAGCCTTTTTGCTTCCCTTGTACAGCTCAAATTGGATAAAGCGGCAGTCGAGCTGTCCGTTGAGTAGGGGTATCTTTTTGCTGGGTTTGAGACCGATATGCTTCATTGCTTCAAAATCGCTGGTAATGAGCCACACTACACAGTTTTCGCCATATTTTTTCTTAAAGGTGTCGCCCAGGAGTTCGTACATGGCGTTCAGGTCTTCCACCTTGAGACGCTCGCCATAGGGTGGGTTGGTGACAATCAGTGTTCTGCCCTCGGGGGGGGCTTGGTCCTCGAACGAGCCGTTGAAGAGCATCACATCCTTATGCAGCTTGGCATACTCCAGGTTCTTTTCGGCCTGTTGTAGCACCTGCATATCAATGTCGTTACCCCAAATCTCATAGTCGAAGTCGCGTGAGCCAATCTTTCTATCCTCCTGGGCCTTCACACTCTTCCACTCGCCCAGGTTAAACTCTTTCCAACGCTTGAAGGCAAAGCGGTCGCCCCGATAATACTGTGCCGGGATATTGTTTGCCATCATGGCCGCCTCGATAAGCAAGGTGCCCGAGCCGCACATGGGGTCGTAGAAGTTGCAGTCGCACTGCCACCCCGCCAGCTTAATCATGCCTGCTGCCAGCACCTCGTTGATGGGAGCCTGCCCCACTGCCTGACGGTAGCCGCGTTTGTGGAGCGAGTCGCCGCTAGAATTCATCAGCAGTGTGACGTGGGTGTCGCGGATGTGAAGGCTAAACTTATAGTCTGGGCTCTCGGTGTCTACCGAAGGACGCTGCCCGAAATTGCGGCGGAAACGGTCCACGATGGCATCCTTGACCTTAAGTGAGGCATAATAGGAGTGGTTGAACACCTCGCCGCTGGTGGTACTCTCAATCATAAAGGTGCAGTCGACATCCAATATCTTCTCCCACTGAATACGATACACCATGTCGTAGAGTTCTTGGTCACTGTTGGCATCAAACTCGGCAAAAGGTTTTAATATAGCCAAGGCAGTGCGGCACACGTAGTTAGCTCGATACAGCAGCCTCATATCACCCTCGAAGGTGACGGCGCGGTTGATACACTCGATATTTTCGGCACCGCACTCACGCAACTCTTCTGCCAGCACTTCTTCTAGACCCATCATGGTCTTGGCGACCATCTTAAACTTCTCTCTGCCTGTAGGCTGCGGCACCACCTTGCCGCCTGTTTTTTGTATTATCATATCTTAGTTAAATATTAGTATTCTCATTTACTTATCCACCATCGAGCCAAGGGGGGTGATTCTCAGGCCGATGTCATGGGTGGACTATTTGCTTCTCTTCCATTTCCTTATTCTATGCTGCACCTTGCGGCCTTTAAGCTTGCCATTTAGAATGGCAGTATTTAACTCATATCCCATCATGATGACCAAGCAGTTCAAGAACAACCACAACATAATCACCAACAGCGTACCTATGGAGCCATACAACAGATTATAGCGGTTGAAATTGGCCAGATAGACCTTAAATCCCCACGAAAGCAGGATGAACATGGCCGTGGCAAACAAGGCTCCAGACGAAAAGAACCCTACACGCTGCTTTTTCATCGGTATGATATAATAGACCAGACTCAGCGTCAGCAAGGCCATAAAGACCAATATCACCCATCGGCCTACACCGATGACAATGTGGGTGAACGACCCAGGAATGAGTATCCCCTGCCTGAAGAGCCATATAAGGATGGCCTTATAGCCGATGAGCAGAATCAACACCAACACCACCATCACATACAGTAGAAACACCAGCAGGATGCATATAGGGTAGCGGCTGGAGAACTTGCGCTGCTCGTTATTACGGTCGGCAAAATACATTATCATACCATGTATGGCATTAGCCGCCAGGATAATCGACAATACGAAACCTATCGACAGCAGGCTTGTATGCTTGTGGCCCATCACGTCGTTGATTGTGTTGGCGAGGGGGGTGTAGATACCCTCTGGAACAATGTCGCGCAGCTGTAGGAGCAACTCGTCCTGCAGCCCGTCGACCGGCAAAAAGGCAATCAGCGTGAACATGAAGATAAGCAGCGGCGGCAGCGCCATCAAGAACGAGAAGGCCAACCCCTTGGCAGCACGCCACAACTTGCCGTCGATAATGCCCTGCAAGAGGTATTCCACCACATCGTACAACGGCACCCCCTTGTTACCAGGCAGCGTAGTGTTGTGCACTATATGGCTGGCCAGCCGCATAGTGCGGCTCTCCGCCACGCGCCCCCTCAGCTCTACTATGTGCTCCTTCAACGCCAAGACAACAATATTTGGAAACTCTCCTAAAGCAAAAACCACATCTCAATCACAGCCATCGCCTATCCCGATACTTAATTCTTAATTAACGAGATGTCCATACTCTTAATATGATGGGTCAGGGCACCCACAGAGATGTAGTCCACCCCTGTTTCGGCATATTCGCGCAGCGTAGCGTCGGTGATGCCGCCGCTGGCCTCGGTCTCATACTTGCCACCAATACGACGCACAGCCTCGCGCAGCGTGGCAGGGTCGAAATTGTCCAACATGATGCGGTCCACACCGCCATGGCGTAGCACCTGCTCCAGCTCGTCAAGGTTACGCACCTCTATCTCTATCTTCAAGTCCTTGCCCTTCTCCTTGAGATAGGCGCGCGTGCGGTCAATTGCAGCATCAATGCCGCCAGCAAAATCGATATGGTTGTCCTTCAGCATCACCATGTCGTAGAGGCCGATGCGGTGGTTTGTACCCCCGCCGCATTTCACGGCGTACTTCTCAAGCAGACGCATATTGGGCGTGGTCTTGCGGGTGTCGAGCAGCTGCGTGTGCAGCCCCTCGAGCATCTGCACCATGCGGTGGGTCTCGGTGGCAATGCCGCTCAGGCGCTGCATATAGTTCAGCGCGGTGCGTTCGGCCGTGAGGATGGCACCCGAGGCGCCTTCCACAATCATCAGCACATCACCCTTAGACACGCCGTCTCCATCCCGTTTCAGACAGGTAACTTTCATAGGCACAGCGTTGCGGTAGTAAGTGTCGTTCACGAAGTGGAATACGCGCTCACCCACCTCCATGCCGCAAAGTATGCCTTCCTGCTTCGCCACCATCTTGGCACTATTGATGGCGGTGGGAGGAATACATGCCAAAGTACTATGGTCGCCATCGCCCACATCTTCGAGCAGCGCCATACGGATCAGTTCGTCCAAATTCGGGATAGTAGTCATCATGTCAAACAACTTTATTTTTGAAATTGCAAAGATACGACTTTCCGCCCAATTATACAAACAAAAACATTCACAATGAACACAAACTCCTGTATACCAATCATTCATAACTAGCAATCCTTAACAATGCAGTATCACATTTTTCGTTCAACAAAAGCCTTCAACATTAATTTTATCACATTTTTACACAATAAGAAAAGCCTATTCACGTTTTTTTGATATATATACACCTCACCACAAAAAACAGCACTATGGACAACCTCATCGAAGAAGGCAAACTACTGCTATTAAAAAATAAAGAAAAGGTATTCAAGAATTATTTCATTGAATATTCAATCATCCTAATAATCCTTTCTGTGGCCGAATGGGTCGCCAGCATCTTCTTCACCAAGACATTCACGTGGTGAGAGATTCCTCTAGACATCGCATTGAGCATCATCATAGCCCTTGTCTCCGCCTGGCTGCAAGTGCGCTGGAATCGCCGCCGCAAACAAGAGAACACCTATTTCAAGGAAAAATACGGTAAGAAATAAGCATCGAATTATACTACAGGGTTAAGCAAACTAGAGAAGTGCAGAACTTCTATAGGAGCGTTGCGCCGTTCCTGAGTGCCGTTGTATATGACAGCACGGCGGACAAGACGGGATTTGAGTGACTCTGTTATCCTACCAAAACCAGTTTCGAAGGTGGGATTATAGGTGGCAGATGACTTTATCTCATAACCCTCCAAAGAACTGCCAGTAGGCACAAGGAGGTCGATTTCATTGCCATTAGAGTCGCGGTAAAACATTAGCTCTGGGGTTTTGCCTTTATTTGTGTATCGCTTCATTACGTCTGCTATCACCATATTCTCAAATAGGCGTCCGCGCATTCGGTCAGTTTGCAGTTGCTGAGGATTATCGATGCCTAACAAGTAACATGCCAACCCTGTGTCGTAAAAATATATCTTAGGCGTTTTGGTCAACCGTTTACGAGTATTCTCTGAATAGGGATGTAGCATGAATATGATATAAGAGGCCTGCAAAATGGAAAGCCATGATCGGATGGTGTTTACTGACACCCCCACTTCATTAGATAGTTCACTGGCATTGAACAGGCTGCCCAATCTCCCAGCGCACAGTTTTAAAAAGGTCTGAAACTGGTATATGTCCTGTACGTTTAATAGATTACGCACATCACGCTCGAGATATGTGCGTACGTATGCCGGGTAAAACAACCGTGGTATGTTTTTCTCGGCATGAATGGCCGGGTAGAAGCCGGAATATATTAATTGGTCGGTGTCGGGTGTGTGGTTAGGGAGTTCCTGTAGCGACAGGGGGAGCAATTCGAGTACGGCTGTACGACCTGCTAGCGATTGCGTGATGTTGCTCTGAAGGCTGAATTGCGAACTGCCCGAAAGAATGTATTTCCGCTCGGGACATTCGTCGACTATTCCCTGTAGATAAGACAGTATGGCGGGAGTGTTCTGAACCTCATCGAGGACCATTCCTTCTTTGTGTTGGGAGAGAAATGCGGATGGGTCGGACATTGCCAAAGCTTTGGTGTCGGGGTTTTCAAGCGAGAAATACGGCAAGCCGGAAAACATGTCGCGGATGAGTGTTGTTTTGCCCGACTGGCGTGGTCCAGTAATGGTTACAATAGGAAAATAGAGTAAATTATCCTTAATTGCATTTGCTAAATCCCTGCGTATCATATAGTAGTAATATTTTATGTAATTTTGCAATCAGATTGCAAAATTACATAGAATATTTGAATGGGAGAAATAATCTTCGATAGCTTTATCTCTTTACCACAATTCGACGGGCAGGAGCGTCGCCTATCTTGACGAGGTAGGCACCCGAGGCAGGCACGTCGAGCAGCACCTCCTGTGCCGTCTCACGTTTGGTAGCCAGCAACCGCCCCACCACATCGTAGAGATACACAGGATACCCCTCTGCACCCTCTACCACTATCTGCCCATTGCGCTGGTATATCTTGGCGTTGAGCAGTGTCACGTCTTCTATGCCTTCGCCTTGTATATATATTGTGTCGTGGACATAAAATGTGTCATATATGTACCGTTCCAAGTATATGGTGTCGTAGATGTAGTTGTCCACTATGACGGTGTCGTGGATATAGTTGTCCACAATCGTTGTGTCATGTACATACACAGTGTCATGGATATAGTTGTTCACAATCGTTGTGTCATGTACATACGCGGTGTCATGGATATAGTTGTTCACTATGATGGTGTCATGGATATAGTTGTTCACTATGATGGTGTCGTACACATAAGCAGTGTCATGTACAAAGGTCGTATCGTGAACATACACTTCAATGTAAGAGGTGTCATGTACAATGGTCGTGTCATGTATATATACTTCAACGTATGAGGTGTCATGTACAATGGTCGTGTCATAGATATAATTGTTGACGACAGTGGTGTCATGAATCATTAATGTGTCATGTACTATAATGGTGTCGTAATTAGTTATAGTATCAGGCATCGGCACGAAAAAGGCAGTCAGCACCGTGTCCCTATCAATCATCAGTGTACGTGGATTAAGAGTGTCACCGTCACTCCATAGGGCGAAGAGGTATCCCGCATTGGGGGTGGCCACGATGGTGGCGGAGGGAGTGTCACATGTGGGCTGCACCGTCACGCTTGCCGTTCCCATTGCAGCATCCGAAGAACGTACCCATACATGGGCATCCATCACTTCAATGAAGTTAGTGAAGTGGCTCCAGCGAGAAGCGTATGAGGCGGTGCTTCCGCAGGGGATATACACAGGAGTTGAGGCCGGGATGTTGTCAAAAGCATTGGCACCAACCACGGGAGCTATAGCACGTTTGGAAGTGATGCTTGTCAGCCCGGTGCATCCCGCAAAGGCATGACTGCCGATGGAGGAAACCGAGGCGGGAATTGTCACCGTACCAATACCGCTACAGCCATAGAAGGCATTTGCCGGAATGGTCTTGACCGTATTGCCGATATGGAGGGTCTGGATATGGATGTCGCCGTCGAAGACAGGAGCCGTGGTGCTGCCCATATAGGTGCAACTGTCGGCATAGAAGTTCACCGTGGCAAGGCTGGTGCAAGCGGCAAAAGCCCAGTCGCCGATATAGGACACCGAACGCGGGATAGTAAGTGTGGTGAGGTCGCCCCAGCCAGAGAAGGCATGGTCGCCAATAGTGGTGACGGTGCTGGGTATGGACACTGACGACACATGGCAATTGGGAATGGAGAAGGCATGACTTCCGATAGTGGTAAGCGAGTCGGGGATGACCAACAGCGAGAGCCCCGTGCAGCCATAGAAGGCTCCGTAGCCAATGGTGGTGACGGCGTTGCCGAGTGTCACCGAGCCGAGACTGGTGCTATAGGCAAACGCCCATTCGCCGATGGAGTCCACCGAGTTGGGGATAGTGACAGAAGTGAGGTTGGTGCAGTAATAGAAGGCATGTTCGCTGATGCGCACCACGGTGTAGGTGGTGTCGTTGTATGTTACAGAGGCAGGGATTGTCAGCGAGCCGGTAGGCTGCACGGCACCGTCCCAGTAGGCCTGTTCCGTAGTGTCGGAAGCAAAGGGATGCACTACCGTCACACGGTTAGAGTCGAGGATGATATAATAGAGCGTGTCACCCGACGGTGCGATGGCGTAGAAGTCGTAGTATGTGCTACCCGGTTCGGAACAGTCCGTAGCAATATTAGAGAACCAAGTCCCCCAGTTGCTCGCACTGTATACGGAATCCCTGCCGCAAGGAACAGTCACCATACAGTTGCTGGGAACATTTGCAAACACACTACTGGTATTGATGTTAGGAGGATTATTATTACGCACTGATATGTTCTGCAAATTCGTGCAATGACAGAATGCATAGTCAGCAATCGAATCCACTGAACTACCAATACTCAGAGAGTCCAGTCCGCCACAATTGTAGAACGCTGCCATCCCTATGGATTTCACAGAATCCGGAATATCAATGGTTTGTGGATTACAACTCCAAAATGCAGCAGACGGTATTACTTTAACATTATTTCCAATATTGATAGTGCTGACGCTGCAATTGTAAAACACCAATGAAGCGGTATATGTATCTGTATGAAATCCCATATAGGTGCAGCTGTCGGCATTGAAGTTTACAGTTGCAAGATTGGAGCAATTATAGAAAGCAAAGTCTCCAATACTTCTAATTCCTCTGGGAATAGTAATCGAAGTAAGACCTGTGCAACCATTGAAGGCATTGGCTGGGATATTAGTAACGTTATCTCCAATATTCAAAGTGGCTAAGTTGGTAAAGCCAAAGAAGGAAATCGAGGTGCAGTTGGTGGCGTTGAAGTTCACCGTGGTCAGGCCGGTGCAGCCAGAGAAAGCATTTTGGGGAATGCGTGTCACGTTGTCCCCTATATTCAAAGTGGAGAGGTTGGTGCAGCCGGAGAATACAGGGAAGCCATCGCTGCCCATCGAGGTGCAGTTGGTGGCGTTGAAGTTCACCGTGGTCAGACCTGTGCAGCCATAGAAGGCTCCGTAGCCAATGGTGGTGACGTTGTTTCCGATTGTGACGGAGGTAAGGTTATTGCATCCAAGAAAGGCATATTGATAGATGGTGGTGACACTGTTTGGAATGGTGACAGAAGTGAGATTGGTGCAGTAGCCGAAGGCATAATTGCCGATTAAGGTGACGTTGTTTCCGATTGTGACGGAGGTAAGGTTATTGCATGTAAGAAAGGCCGATTGATAGATGGTGGTGACACTGTTTGGAATGGTGACTGAAGTCAGGTTTCTACAGCGATAGAAGGCTCGGTCGCCGATGGATGTGACAGTAGATGGTATGGTGACGGGTCCGCCAGAACCAATATACGCCAGCAGATTTGTCCTGCTGCTGTCTGAATAGACAAAGTCGCCATCAGTCACACCATTCATTGATATGGCCGCCCATGGGCTACCTGTAGCAGTACCGTGATATTCAATATGCTTAACATTTTCGAAAGCAGAGTAACCGATTGTTGTGACGCTATTGGGGATTGTGACGCTGCTCAAACCGTCGCAGTGATAGAAGGCACTTATCCCGATAGACGTGACACTATTGGGGATTGTGACAGAGGTAATACCGCGGCATTCATAGAAGGCTCTGTTGCCGATGGAGGTGACGCTGGATGGAATGGAAACAACCCCGCCAGTGCCGATATATGCCAGCAGATTAATACGAGTGTTGTCGGAAAAGACAAAGTTGCCATCAGTCAAACCATTCATCGATATGGCCGCCCATGGGCTACCTGTAGCAGTACCGTGATATTCAATATGCTTAACATTTTCGAAAGCATAGGAACCGATTGTTGTAACGCTGTTTGGAATGGTGACGGAGGTCAGACCAGAACAGTTCCTAAAGGCATAGCTACCAATGGAAGTGACACTGTTAGGGATAGTGACGGAGGTAAGACCAGTGCAGCCAGAGAAGGCATTGTTGGGAATGCGTGTCACGCTGTCTCCTATATTCAAAGTTGCTAAGTTGGTGCAGTCAGAGAATACCGGATAGGAATAGTCGCCCATCGAGGTGCAGTTGGTGGCGTTGAAGTTCACCGTGGTCAGACCTGTGCAGCCATAGAATGCATAGTTGCCGATGGAGGTGACGCTGCTGGGGATGGTAACGGAGGTCAGGCCTGTGCAGCCATAGAATGCACAGTTGCCGATGGAGGTGTCGCTGCTGGGGATGGTAACGGAGGTCAGGCCTGTGCAGCCTGCTAAAGCATAGGCTGGGATATTAGTCACGCTATCTCCTATATTTAATGTGGCCAAATTTGTGCAAGCAAAGAATACAGGATCAGTATTGTTGCCCATTGATGAGCAATTAAAGGCATTAAAGTTCACCATAGTCAGGCTGGTGCAGCCACTAAAGGCAGAGCTGCCGATAGAGGTGATGCTGGTGGGGATGGTGACAGAGGTCAGACTGGTGCAGCCACTAAAGGCCCTGACGCCTATGGTGGTGACGCTGGTGGGGATGGTGACAGAGGTCAGGCTGGTGCAGCCCTTAAAGGCACTGGGTTCGATTGAGGTGACGCTGTTGGGGATGTCGACAGAGGTCAGGCTGGTGCAGCGAGAGAATGCAGTGTTGCCGATAGAGGTGACGCTGGTGGGGATGGTGACAGAGGTCAAACTGGTGCAGCCAGCAAAGGCCTCAATTCCGATAGATGTGACGCTGTTGGGGATGGTGACAGAGGTCAGGCTGGTGCAGCCCCTAAAGGCAATGTCACCAATGGAGGTAACGCTGTTGGGGATGGTGACGGAGGTCAGGCCTGTGCAGCCATTGAAGGCCCTGTTGCCTATGGTGGTGACGCTGTAATTGGTGCCTCCAAACGTGACTGTGGTTGGAATGGTCAAGTTACCCGTAGGCTGGGTGAATCCATTCCAATGATTATCGCTGGGATAAGTTAGTTGAACACCACTGCTGGTGAGGTTGTAGTACAGCGTATCGCCGGAGGGTGAGACAGCGGAGAAATCGTAGGCAAAGACGCTTTGCGGCAATGCCAACACCATCAGTAGGATGGTGAAAAGGAATAATCGGTGTTTCTTCATGTTGTTTATGTTTTGGATTAATAATCTATTTCCTTGCAAAACAACATATAAAAAAAGCGCGGGAACAACTTTCTTGCTTATCCCGCTATTCTAGGCCTTCGCATTGCCCTTAACTCAGAATAAGCAATGCCGAAGCCCACGCTGACGGTATATAGTAGAACACCATATGCCCAACCATGGACATTGAACATTGCGTTATTGCGGAGTTAAGTTCAGAAGTTGCGAAGTTCAGAATAGCCGCAGATAAACGCCGTTACAACGTCTTATCTATATGTCCTGTCGCCCACCCCTCACCCTTGCGGACTTCGGGGATGTTTGACGTTGCAAAATTACAACTTTTTCCCGACATAGAAAGAAAAAAAATCCTCGCCAGTACAAACAAGCAAGGATTATTATAGGGAAATACAAATTGTTGTCGGATTATTCTGTCTCTTTTGTCATTTGGTCTATAATAGATTTTACTAAGGGGATGTCCTCCTTTACTGTCAGCAAAACCACTTCGGCATCAACCTCGAAATAATGGTGTGCTATCTTGTCTCGCATACGCATGATTCCTCCCCATTGAATCTGATTGTATTTGGGTAACAACTCACCGTCGGATACCTTGTCAAGATTCTTTACAGCCTCACCGAGGGCTATCAGGTTCATGCAAACAGCATCGAGAAGTATCATCCCGTTGGGTGAGGATAAAAAGTCGTTAACGTCAGTTACATTCTTTGTCCGTTCGGATATGGTATTTAAAAGGCTCTGTATTTGATGAAGACTACTTGCAACCAAGTACTTATTGTACATATAGACCCTCCTTTCTTATCTGGGCGAGGAGTGCGGGGTTCATATTGTCGCGCACCCGCACGGCATCAACAGGACATTTTAATAGCTCTTCGAGCTCACATTGCAGCATGTCGAGAGTAAGCAACGAAAGGGCTCGCCCTTCATAGCACACATCAACGTCACTGTCCTCGGTCTGTTCTCCTCGTGCCACAGAGCCAAACACTCCCAAACGAGTAATACCATATCGGTCTCTTGCGTAAGGCAAGAAACCGCCCAACAGAGTTATTATGTCCTGTGTACTTTGCATAAGGATTTACTTTTTCAATCTGCAAAATTACAACTTTTTCCCGACATGGTAAGAAAAAAAAGGCATCGGGTGCCCGCGTTGAGAGATAATGCACGTCCACCTATTGTTATTGTTATTGTCATCGGGTGCCTTTTAGTGCCACTTTTTTTTTGCAAAAGTGGCACCCTGATTTTTGCCTTTTTGGGTATAACTATAGGGAATTTCTATTTATCAAGAATTAGAGAATTGGAGAATCTGTAAACTGCATATTTTGAATTCGATAAGAATTTGAGACTTTAATTACATGTAATTAATAGAAGTGGCCTATAATCACACATCACACATATCAAACCCAGAATGGCTCCAGTGTGCCTTCGCTGTAGCTTCGCGGTACCTTCGCTCTAAAGGACGACACACGGCATAAGGAAAACAGACTTCACACCGAGGTCTATCCTTTCGGAGGATATTTTTTCAACATGTCATAAAAAAGGTGTAATTTTGCAACATGAAAGCGACCATACTTAACATAGGCGATGAGCTGCTTATCGGACAGGTTGTCAATACGAATGCCAGCCGCATGGCACAGATGTTGGTGGCGGCAGGCATCGACGTTTGCGGCACATACGTGATAGGAGACAACGCCGACGACATTAAATATTACCTGCGCCACTGCATAGAGAGGAGCGACGTGGTGCTGATGACCGGAGGACTGGGACCCACCAAGGACGACATCACGAAGAGGATGCTGTGCGAGCTGTTCGACAGCGAATTGTATGAGAATGAGGAGGCCCTGGACAACGTCAAACGCATCTTTGCCGCCCGCGGCTACGAGCTGACCCCCATCAACCGCCAGCAGGCATGGGTGCCACGATGCTGCACGATGATTAACAACGTGCTAGGCACGGCTCCCTGCATGTGGTACAGCGAGTCGCCGCTGACAATAAATGGCGAGTCGCTGACTATAAAGGGCGACCCTCCGTTATCTATGAGTGGAAAGGTCCTAGTGTCGATGCCGGGTGTACCTTTTGAGATGATTAATCTGATGGAGACGGAGGTTATCCCCCGCCTACAGCGGCATTTTCGTACAGACCAAATCGTCAACAAGAACTTACTGGTGCAGGGCATTGGCGAGAGTTTTTTGAGCGACCTGATTGAGCCGTGGGAGCTGTCGCTGCCGAAGAGCATACGGCTGGCCTACCTGCCTCAGTCAGGGATGCTGAAACTACGCCTCACCGCACGCGGAGGACATGACGAGCGCGAGAAGTTGGAACAACAGGTCGACGAGGCCGTGAAAAGGCTCTATCCCATTGCAGGACAATATATCGTGGGCGAAGACCTAGAGAGCCTGCCCGAATTGGTGGCATACACCATGAAGAGGGCCGCCAAGACACTGGCCACAGCCGAAAGCTGCACGGGCGGCACGCTGGCACACCAGCTGACGGCCTTGGCGGGAGCCTCGGAGTACTTCCGCGGCGGCGTGGTGGCATACAGCAACGAGGTGAAGGAATGTGCTCTGGGAGTAAGACATGAGACCCTAGAGGCGCATGGAGCCGTGAGCGAAGAGACTGTGCGCCAGATGGCTGCCAGGGCTCGTGAACGACTGGGAGCCGACTATGCCGTGGCCACCACAGGCATAGCAGGCCCAGGAGGCGGCACACCAGAAAAGCCCGTAGGCACGGTGTGGATTGCCGTGGCAGGTCCCAAAGGGGTAGAGGCCAAGCTGCTGAAGTTTGGCGACCGCAGGGCTCAGACTATCGAACGCACCTGCAACGCCGTGTGGGCCGAACTGATACGGGAAGTAAGAGGTGAGAATTATGAAATATGAAGTAGAACACACTATGCCACATACGCCACATCCACTGGGTGCAGCTATCCCCTCCAAAAAGAGTATGGCTGTGGCGATTAAGGGCTTTATTATTATAGATTTAAAATGTCTCGAGGATTATTAACCATATTGATGCTGATATGCTCGAATGTCTTTATGACGTTTGCCTGGTATGGCAACCTGAAGCTGCAGCAGATGAAACTGATTACCGACTGGCCCCTGATAGCCATCATCCTGCTGTCGTGGGGCATGGCGCTGTTTGAGTACACCTTTATGATTCCTGCCAACCGCATAGGCTCGCAGATAACGGGCGGCCCCTTCTCGCTGATGCAGCTGAAGATAATACAGGAGGGGGTGTCGCTGACGGTGTTCACGCTCATCGTGGCGTTGGTGTTCAAAGGGGAACCCATCCGCTGGAACCACCTGGTGGCATTTGGATTCATCATCCTAGCCGTCTTTTTTGCCTTTATGAAAACCGACTGATGTAAAGAAGCCCTCCATAAATTATATCTTGTCATGAAGAAAATAATACTAATGATTGTTGCCACAACCCTGCTGATAGGCTGTGGAAAAGACATGAAGACCATAGAGCTGACCGACTGGCAGTTTCAATATAACGACCAATGGCTGCCCGCCACGGTGCCAGGCTGCATACACACCGACCTGATGGCACAAGGCATCATCCCCGACCCCTTCTATGGCACCAACGAGGACTCGGTGCAGTGGGTGGGCAAGCAGGTGTGGAAATACCGCACCGTCATCACCCGCGACATGTGGGAGGGCTACGAGCATTGTGAGCTGGTGCTGCAAGGGGTAACCTATTGCGATGTGACGTTGGAAGGGAACGTCAGCGGAGGCCATTTCCAAAGGCATGCAATCATGTGCGACAATATGTTCCGCGAATACCGCGTGTGCCTGTTCGACGTGTTGATGGAGGGCAACATGCTGCCCGACATGGACGACAGCACCCTACTAGAGATAACATTCTTCCCCATCGAAATCAACAATGAAAAGCATTTTGCCACCGAGGTGTGCAAGGAAGACGGCTATCCATGGCCCGATATGGAATACGACCTGCCCGACCACCGCGCCATGAGCCGCATGGCACCCTATATGCTGGGGTGGGACTGGGGGCCCAAGCTGAGCACCGTGGGCATCCTTGGCTGCGCAAGAATAGAATGCCACAATGGCAAGCACGAGGAAAAGTCCCTGCCAAAACCCACATCATGGAACGTAGAGCTGCGACAAGAGAAAGACCCTACAGGCCAGTCGTTCACCTTCTACAAGGAGGGCAAACCCATCTTTGCCAAAGGTGCCAACTGGATACCCTGTCATTCGTTTCCTGTTTTAACTCCCGCCATGAAAGAGCGCTACCGCTATCTGCTCACCTCCGCCAAGGAGGCGAACTTCAACATGCTGCGCGTGTGGGGCGGCGGCATCTATGAGCCCGACTATTTCTACGACCTTTGCGACTCGCTGGGCATCATGGTGTGGCAGGACTTCAACTTCAGCTGCGCACTCTACCCTTCCGACACTGATTTCCTCAACAATGTGAAAATTGAAGCCGAACAGCAGGTGCGCCGCATCGCGCAACACCCCTGTGTGGTGGTGTGGTGCGGCAACAACGAGGTGAAGAACGGCTGGGAAGACTGGGGCTGGCAGCAACAATACAACTGGACTCCCGAACAGATTGCCACACTGAAGCACGGCATCGACACCCTCTTTGGTGAGAATGGCATATTGGCACAGGCCGTGAAGAAGTACGACCCACTACAACGCACCTATATTACCACGTCGCCCCTCTACGGTTGGGGCCACCCCGAATGTGTCACCCACGGCGACAGCCACTATTGGGGCGTATGGTGGGGCGAGCAACCCTTTGAAATGTACAAGGAAAAGACCGGCCGCTTCATGTCGGAATACGGCTTTCAAAGCTATCCCGACTACAGCACAGTGTGCCGCTACTGTCCTGAAGACCAACGCTACATCACTTCCCCCACCATGAAAAAACACCAAAAGCACGGGCGGGGCCTAGAGATTATCGACAAGGCAATGATGCAATACTACGGTGTGGACAGCCGCAGCCTCACATTAGAGGACTTCTGCTATGTGAGCCAGCTGCTACAAGCATGGGGCACGGGCTACGGCATCTACCAACACCTACAACAGCAGCCCCACTGCATGGGCACACTCTACTGGCAGCTGGACGACTGCTGGCCAGTGGCATCGTGGAGCAGCATCGACTACTATGGCAATTGGAAAGCACTGCACTACCGAGCCAAAGCACTATTCAGCGACAATGTGGACATGAAACAATATGCCGAATACTACAAAACCTATCCACGCAATCTACACCTAAAGAAGGCAAAATACGACCTCCAACAAAAGCTTGACAAGAAGGGCAGGCTCACGGTCACAATCAATGCCCATTGCTATCTGCGCGACGTGATGCTGCAAACTGTGCCACACGTCGACGGCCACTTCGACTTCAACTATTTCGACATAAGCAAAGGGAACTCCCTTACTGCCACATTTATACCTCGTGATGCCACAGCAGATCTCTCGCAGGTGAAAGTGACTCTCAAATGCCTTAACGACATATATCACCACTAGCCATTCGGCTCAAAAAAGCGACAAAAAAAGAGGGCACCCCATCTGGCCACCCTCTTTTATCGTTTTAGTAAAAAAGCTATTTAAATGCTGTTCAAGTGCTTTAAAAAAAAAAAAATTAAACGTAAATCACTCAAACGAAGCGATAGCCTTCTTGATGATTTCGATAGCCTCGCGGAGCTGTTCCTCAGTGATGACCAGCGGAGGAGCAAAACGGATGATGTGCTGGTGGGTGGGCTTGGCCAGAACTCCCAAGTCGCGCATCTTCAAGCACACATCCCAAGCCTCCTTGCCATTGCGGGGTTTGATGATGATGGCGTTCAGAAGGCCCTTGCCGCGCACCTTTTCAATCATGGGGCTCTTAAAGTTGCTCATCTCCTCACGGAAAATCTTACCCAGGCGGTCGGCATTCTCCATCAAATGCTCATCCTTCACCACCTGCAGGGCCGCGATAGAAACCTTAGCAGCAATGGGGTTGCCACCAAATGTGGAGCCGTGCTCACCGGGCTTAATGTTAAGCATAATGTCGTCGTCTGCCAACACACAGCTCACTGGCACCACTCCGCCACCAAGAGCCTTGCCAAGGATAAGGATATCGGGACGCACACCCTCGTGGTCGCAAGCCAGCATTTTACCCGTACGGGCAATACCGCACTGCACCTCGTCGGCCATAAAGAGGACGTTGTGCTTCTTACAGATGTCGTAGCACTTCTTCAAGTAGCCCTCGTCGGGGACATACACACCAGCCTCACCCTGGATGGGCTCGAGCAGAAAACCGGCAATCTTCTCGCCATGCTCCTCCAGAACCTTCTCAAGAGCGGCAGGGTCGTTATAAGGGATGCGAATAAAGCCGGGAGTCATGGGACCGTAGTTGGCATAACTCTCGGGGTCGTTGCTCATAGTGATAATGGTGATGGTACGGCCATGGAAGTTGCCCTCGCAGCAGACAATCATCACCTCCTCGTTCTTAATACCCTTCTTCACCACACCCCAGCGGCGTGCCAGCTTCAGGGCAGTCTCATCAGCCTCGGCACCGCTGTTCATCGGCAACACCTTGTCATAGCCAAAGTATTCGGTAACATATTTCTCCCACTCGCCAAGACAGTTGTTGTAGAAAGCACGGCTGCTGAGAGTCAGTTCGTGAGCCTGGTCGCAGAGTGCCTTCACAATCTTCGGATGGCAGTGGCCTTGGTTGACGGCAGAGTAGGCAGAGAGAAAGTCAAAATAGCGCTTTCCCTCGCAGTCCCACACAAATGCGCCTTCACCTTTAGCCAGGACTACAGGAAGAGGATGATAGTTGTGAGCGCCATAACGGGCTTCCATCTCCATGAATTGTTCAGATTTTGTCATAAGTCTAATATTTTTAATAATTTGTTGTTATTTTGTTTGTATCAACTATTCAGCGTGTGTGTGTCGGTTGAAAATAATTTGCAAATTTACACACATTATTTCAAATAAAAGAATAAAAAATGCGTTTTTATGAAAAATAGTTACACACATGGACGAAACGGTATTAAAAGTATCCGACCTGCATGTCGCATTTCCTCACGATGGGGAATATCGCGAAGCTGTCAAAGGTGTTTCTTTCACCGTACGGCGAGGCACCACACTAGGCATTGTGGGCGAGAGCGGCAGCGGCAAATCGGTCACCTCCTTGGCCATCATGGGACTGCTGCCTAAGACAGCACAAGTAACTGGCAGCTGGTCCGACATGCGCGGCCACTCATCTATGATATTCCAAGAGCCCATGACCAGCCTCAACCCCGTACAACGCTGTGGTGCACAAGTCGAAGAAATGCTTTTGGCCCATGAACAAGTGTCGCGCAAAGAGGCCCGTCGTCGCACCCTACAGCTATTCGAAGAGGTGATGCTGCCACGTCCCGAAAAGATATACCGCAGCTACCCCCATGAAATCAGTGGCGGCCAGAAACAACGCGTCATGATTGCCATGGCTCTCATTTGCCACCCCGACCTACTCATTGCCGACGAGCCCACCACAGCCCTCGACGTCACAGTGCAAAAAACCATTCTCGACCTCCTACGCTCCCTACAAAACAAATACCACATAGGCATCATCTTTATCACCCACGACCTTGGGGTCATAGCCCAGATAGCCGACGAGGTGGCGGTGATGTACCATGGCGAGATTGTAGAGCAAGGACCTGCCCATCAACTGCTCCACCACCCCCAACATCCATATACCAAGGGGTTGCTGGCGTGCCGACCACCACTCGACAGCCGTCCGCGCCGACTGCTGACGGTCAAAGACTTTCTTGAGATGGAGAATAGCGCAACGAAAATGGAACACTCTGCCCACGCTCCCAACGACTCTCAATTCCACACCATCAATTCTCAACCAAATTATTATGAGACGACACAGCCCCACCCAAATAATTCTCAATCCTCAATTCACAATTCTCAATTAGAGAACAACTCTCCCCTCCTACGTGTTCGCGACCTCCAAGTCACATATCCCCTCGAAACCACCATTCTAGGCAAAGTAAAAAAGGAACTGAAAGCCGTCAACGAACTATCCTTCGACATCTACCGTGGCGAAACCGTGGGACTTGTAGGCGAAAGCGGCTGTGGCAAAAGCACCCTTGGACGCGCCATCCTCCAACTTCTCGCACACAGCTCCGGCAGCATAGAATACGACGGCCGTAGCCTCGACAACCTCACCCCTGCCGACACCAAGGCCCTTCGCCGCAAAATGCAGATAATCTTTCAAGACCCCTATTCCTCCCTCAACCCCCGCATCACCATCGGCGAAGCCATAGCAGAACCCCTAATAGTCCACAACTCTAGTATTACTGATCAGACTAGTAATACTAGAATCTCTAAAACCGCTATCAAAGAAAAAGTCCTCAACCTCATGCAGCAGGTAGGCCTTGAGCCCGAATGGTACAACCGCTACCCCCATGAATTCTCCGGCGGCCAGCGGCAACGCGTATGCATCGCCCGAGCCCTAATCTTACAGCCCGAGCTGGTCATCTGCGACGAGAGCGTCTCCGCCCTCGACGTATCCGTTCAGGCACAAGTGCTCAACCTCCTCAACGACCTTAAAGAACGCCACGGCTACACCTACCTCTTCATCACCCACGACCTCTCCGTCGTCAAATTCCTCTCCGACCGCATCCTAGTCATGCAGCAAGGCCGCATCGTAGAGCAAGGCCCCGCCGACCAACTCTTCGCCCACCCCCAGCACCCCTACACCCAGCGCCTCCTCGCCGCCATACCGAAGGTATAGCCTAAAAGTAACAGATTA
>JAFRRK010000039.1 GCA_017428115.1 Bacteroidales bacterium
ATTGCAGGCAATTAATAGAAGTCCCCTTAATTTTGTTTTTCCGACTCTATTGTTACACATAGTCTACGTAAATGCTGTAGCTTACTTCAGTGACGCAAGGCTGTCGATTTTGATTTCTTTTTACATACCAAACAGTACGGTCATGCATAGACGGACTCAACATTTTTCTACCACGACGCCATTGTGCCTATTTCAATTTACGCTCATTAGGGTCTGCTTGTCTATGGCAGATTGTCATAAGGCTTCCTTATGGCTGTTTTGGACCGATATCCCACCAAGTTGTTCCCTCGTATTCGTAATGGGCTATCCATGGTTATCTTTTCTCCCTCCCAACTCTCACCAGATTCTATTAATAAGACAGATTTTGATATTGTACCCCTTTGCTTCAACAACAATCAACTGAACCAACACACTAAATCACAATATCGTTATTACCTTATCCAGTATGGCACATTATGATCCCTACGTACGTTTCGATGAATCATTCACCGATTTGTTTCGCTACTTAGAAGAACCAAACTGCCAAGTTGTAGGGTCGCACCGAATGGTCTATATCAATTACCTTTAAATCAAAATGATACAAAGGTTATGCATGCGCCTGTAATAAAAGCGTTGGATTGCTTGTAGATGAGTGAAATCAAGATATAATTCTTTCAAGTGGAGTCTTGGCATGTAGCTTCCCTCAATGTCAACAATATTCTATTTGGGGGCGATAAGAAAATGTGTAAAGATGATAAGAAAATGATTTTTTTGAATAAAAGTCTTCTATGTCAGTTTTTTTTTGTATTTTTGCAGCATGAAAATTAATACGATTTATAAGGTTCGCAAGGTTGCGGGCGAGAATATCATTCTGTTACAAGGAAAGACAAACGGTGACATGACCCGTGTTATTGCGTTTAATGATTCTGCATTACTCATGTGGGAGTCTTTGCAAGGCAAGGACTTTTCAGTTCAGGATGCAGCTAATGTCCTTTTGGATAATTATGATGTCGATTCTGCTGTAGCTAATGCCGATGCACAGAAATGGGTAGACACACTGCGTGAGAACGGTTTGCTCTTGGACGAATAGAACTAATATGGCTGACAGTATATTGTATTTAATTGCTAATCATCGCGTCCGTATAGTTGGTGATGAGGTGTCGGCTATGTTGCGTACCATGCCGGGATTTCCTGTTTTTGAGACAACAGAAGGAGAGGCAGAGTGGCAGATTGAATTTGGGCATCAAATTGAGAAACCAACCCAATGGTCGGAGTTGTATCAATTTGAATCAGAAATTGATAAGACATTGAGTGTTTTTGCTAAGACGGATGATGCCTATTATTTTACTATGATACCTGCCGAAGAGACGGTTGAACCGCTGTTGATGTGTTATCGCGGGGGGAATGTGGTAGAGGCTACGGTAGTAGTGAATCCTATCGTGCTTCGTTTTGCACTTTGGATGGCCGTCAGCATGTTGTCAGCATCAAGTAAGATGGTGCTAATACATTCGTCAGTGATAGTTCACCAAAATAAAGCTGTTCTGTTCCTTGGTGAGTCAGGTACGGGCAAAAGTACGCACACCCGTTTGTGGCTAAAGCATATTCCGGATGCACATTTGTTAAACGACGATAGTCCGATATTGGCTGTTAAAGACGGAATACCTATGGTTTATGGTTCGCCATGGAGTGGGAAGACCCATTGTTATCATCAACGTTGCTTCCCGTTGGCAGCAGCGGTTAGACTATCTCAAGCCCCATATAATAAGATTCGTCGCTTGAATGTGATTGAGGCACTCTCGGCTATTCATCCATCATGTCCTCCTGCACTTGAGCAAGACGACAAGTTCCAGGATATGATTATCGACATGTTGTCGGAGGTATTGGCTAAAGTTCCGGTGTATCATTTGGAATGCCTGCCCGATGAAGCTGCTGCATGGACAAGCCATGACGCTATCTTTAAATCATAAACTGTCTGCATAGTGGAGACCATTCAAATTTCACTACCTAATAGTCCCGACAATTTCTTGTTGGTGGAGATGTGCGAACGCCTGAAAAATGGGCAAGAGGTGACTATGCTTTTTGGTGGTCGAAGTATGTTGCCTTTAATAAATGGTGAGGGTGACAAAATCCGTCTTCGACCTCTGGCTGAGGGAGAGAAATGTGAAGTTGGTGGAGTATATCTCTTTTTTCATAACAACCATTATATCATTCATCGTCTTATAGCAATAAGGGGAGATGTATATGTTTTTAGAGGAGATAACTGCTATTCGAATGAGGAGGTGCAGCATAGTCAGGTGCTAGCAAAGTTGATGGTTATTATTCGCCCCGATGGAACAGAGGTGGACTGTGAAGGTAGTTGGTGGCACAAAGCTTCGCGAAAAGTGCTTTGTCGTCGCAAGATACGTGCCATGGTGGCAAAAGTGGCCAACAGTAAGGCCCGCCGTCGCTGGGCAGTGCTCTACTTCGTTTTGTTGGCGGTGGTGATGTTGTCACCGCTGAATGGACTTGATGTAGCACTAAATAAAATGGTTTTTGGGCTACGTTTGGACCACTTGTTACATGGTGCTGTCTACCTGCTCTGCCCATTGTTCCTAATGGATTATCTTAATCGTAGAAAAGGTCATATTTTACTGCTGGCATTGGTTGTAGGTCTCTTTACTGAGTTTATGCAGTATCTGTTGCCCTATCGCGAATTTGATGTTAATGATTTGGTCGCCAATGCGCTTGGATGTTTTGTGGGGTGGTTGGCAATTATACCTCTTTTGCTCCGGAAGAGAAAAATGATAATAAATAATAGATAAAGATGTCAGACACACTGGTTATTACGCCCACATATAACGAAAAGGAGAATATTGAGAGGATTATTCGCAAAGTATTCTCATTGGAGAAGGAGTTCGACATGCTGATCATTGAGGACAACTCTCCCGACGGAACTGCAGACATAGTAAAACGTTTGATGCAGGAATTCCCCAATCGCCTCTTCATCAAGGAGCGCAAGGGAAAGCTGGGCTTGGGCACTGCCTATCTCGACGGCTTCCGTTGGGGGTTGGAACATGGCTATGAATACATGATTGAGATGGATGCCGACTTCTCCCACAATCCTGACGACCTCCCTCGCCTTTATGAGGCCTGCTCGTCTGGCAAGGGAGATGTGGTTGTCGGTTCGCGCTATGTAGATGGAAAAATCAGCGTAGTAAATTGGCCTATGGGACGATTGATGATGTCCTATTTCGCTTCAGTTTATGTGCGTTTTATTACTCGAATGAAAGTGATGGATTCAACCGCCGGCTTTGTCTGCTATAGTCGCAAAGTGTTGGAAAAAATGAAGCTCAACAAGGTGAAATTTGTAGGTTATGCATTTCAAATTGAAATGAAATATACCGTCACTCGTTTGGGATTTAAAATATATGAGGTTCCTATCATTTTTACCGACCGTGTTCTCGGCACATCTAAGATGAGCATGAAAATATTTAAAGAGGCTTTCTTTGGAGTTTTTAACCTCCGTCTGAGAAATTGGAAAAAATATTAATTATAAGTACATGAAGAAAATAGTCCTTCTCTCTATTACGCTGACTCTTGCGGTCAGCGTTTTTGCGCAAAACAAGATGCTCAGTTCAAAGCAACTGATGTCGGGGAGTCTCTATCCTCAGTCTTCTATCCGTGGAGTACAGTTTGTTGGTAGCACCAATCAGATCGCCTACATCCAGGATACTATTTTATACATGGGACAGCCGGGTAAGGCAAGAGCCTGCCTCACACTTGCGCAACTGAACAAGGTGTTGGCAGCAGCTGATATGGAAACCTTGAGATACTTTCCGGCCTTTAGTGCCGTAAATAGTAAAGAGATTAGTATTAAACATGACGGCAAGGTGCTGCATTACAATTTTGCTAAACATGCGCTCACCACTGTGGCAAGTTATCCCACTAAGGCTGTTGCCCATCTAGATATGGAGGAAACGGGATACCGGTCGGCATATACCGTAGGCACCAATCTTTATGTTTATGACAATGGGAAAGTTTTCGCCATTGAAGACCCTGACCAAGACATAGTATTCGGTCAGTCTGTCCACCGCAATGAGTTTGGTATTGAGAAAGGCACTTTCTGGTCGCCAAAGGGTAGCCTATTAGCGTTCTACAGAATGGATCAATCGATGGTGACGGATTATCCGTTGGTGAATACCACTGCACGCATTGCTCGCGAACAGCCTTTCAAGTACCCAATGGCAGGCATGAAGAGCCATGAGGTTACCATAGGCATATACAATACCACCAACGACACAGTCCTGTATCTTGATACCCGTAGAGACGGAAGCGTTGCGGAACGTGAAAACTATTTGACCAATATCTGTTGGGATCCTAACGAAGAGTATCTCTATATTGCCAAAATAAATCGCGAGCAAAACCACATGTGGCTTGAACGCTACGATGTGATAGACGGATTGTTCGATACAGTGCTTTTCGAAGAGCAAAACAGCCGTTATGTGGAGCCCTGCGACCCAATGGTTTTCATCCCAGGCCATCCAGACCAGTTCCTTTGGTTCAGTATGCGCGACGGCTACAAGCACCTCTATCTTTACAATACAGATGGTGAAATGCTCAAGCAGGTGACGCATGGCAACTATGAAGTTGAGGGATTGATAGGCTTTGACGCCAAGGCAGAGAACCTCTTTATTTATGCCAATAAAGACAACCCCACCGGTCGCGCTGCCTACCGTGTGAATCTTGCGACGCTCGAGATGACTCTTATCACACCTGTTGAAGGCACCCATACTGTGTCCATCAGCAAAGATGGAACGACAGTTATTGACAGATATTCCTCCGTCAATGTGCCCGGTCGGTGCAATGTCGTTAAGTTCAAGGCTGGCAAGGTGGTGTCAGAGAAGAATATTTATGACTTAGCAAGCCCTCTTTCAGATTATGCCATGCCTCATATTGAAATGGGTAGTATTAAGGCCGCTGATGGTGCAACAGACCTTTACTATCGGCTTATCACACCTCCCAATATGGAGGCTGGAAAGAAATATCCTACCTTGGTCTATGTCTATGGAGGTCCACACAGCCAGCTTGTTACTGACTCATGGCTTGGAGGAGGGAACCTCTATTTTCTCTATCTTGCGCAGCAAGGTTATGTTGTGTTCACACTCGACAATCGAGGCACCGACAATCGTGGTTTCGAATTTGAGAGCTGCACCCATCGCCAGTTGGGTTCTATTGAGATGGCAGACCAGATGGAGGGCGTTAAGTTCCTTCACTCGCTTCCTTATGTTGATAAGGATAGGATGGGGGTCGAAGGATGGAGTTTTGGTGGCTTTATGACAATTACAATGAAGCTTGCCCACCCCGAGGTATTCAAGGTGGGTTGTGCGGGCGGCCCCGTCATAGACTGGAAGTGGTACGAAATCATGTATGGCGAACGTTATATGGATACCCCTCAGGAAAACCCCGATGGCTATGAGGGCAATTCGCTGCTCAACAAGGCTAAAGATTTGCAAGGCCGTCTGCTTGTCATTCATGGTGCCGAAGACAATACTGTCGTATGGCAGAATAGCATCGAGTTCATCGATGCCTGTATCAAGGCTGGCAAGCAGGTGGACTACTTTATCTACCCACATCATGAACACAATGTGCGAGGATACGACCGCCTCCATCTCTACGAGAAAATGTTCGACTATTATGAGACATTTTTGAAGTAGTGTAATCTTCCTACTGCAACAATGCCCTTGTTTGAATGGCTGACCAATAGAGGCAGGCGGTAGCGCGTTAAGTACCTACTCCCTGCCTTCTTCATGCCTTTAATGGACACCAATGATGTGATATTGGTGATATGCATTATACAGAAAAAAAATAAGACTAAGAAAGATGAGTAGTAGCCATGCAGAACTTTGCAGCCATAGACTTTGAAACTGCCAATGGCGAACGCAGCAGCGTTTGTAGCGTAGGGGTGGTAGTAGTGCGCGCTGGCGTGATGAGCAACACTTTCTATAGCCTCATTCAGCCCGAGCCTAACTACTACACTTGGTATTGCCAGCGGGTGCATGGGTTAGGACCCAAAGATACCGACGATGCAGAGGTCTTTCCCAAGGTATGGGCTCGTGTGTCTCCTCTGATAGAAGGCCTGCCCTTGGTTGCGCACAATTCGCCTTTTGATGAAGGTTGCCTAAGGGCAGTGATGCAAGTGTATCAGATGGACTGGCCCGGTTATAAGTTCTATTGCACTTGTCGTGCGGCACGCCGTCAGCTACGTTTTTTGCCCAACCACCAGTTGCACACTGTGGCAGAAGCCTGTGGCTACCATTTGGAAAATCACCACCATGCCCTCGCTGATGCCGAGGCATGTGCTGCCATAGCACTTAAGTTGCTCTAATCCTATATCTATGGGACAGGATCGTATCCGCTTCCTCCCCAAGGATTGCAACGAAGGATGCGCTTTAAGGCCAACCATCCACCTCGAAAGGGGCCGTATTTTTGGATAGCTTCAACGGCATATTGCGAGCAGGTAGGAGTATAGCGGCAAGCAGCTGGGGTGAAAGGTGAGATGCAGTGGCGGTAGAACCATATGATAGCAAGCATAACTTTGGCAATGCATCTGCATAACAACTGCCATAAGTCGTAAGTGTTGTGGCACAAATGAATCCAAAGGGTTCGCAATGAGCTCACTTTTTGCTTTCGTTAGGGGTCAAAAAAACATCAATATCCTCGCAAAGCATAGCCGTTAGTTTATCAAACTTGTGCATCAATGAGTTAAAACCAAATATCTCATAGTGTACGTAGTTGATGGCTAGTACAAGTGTTCTTCCTTTATTTTCAAGAAATGAGTATAATTGCGACTTGTGCAAGCGATAACATTCTCGGGTAAGACGTTTGACACGATTACGGTCAACAGCGTGGTGGAATTTCTTTTTTGAAGTGGTTATCAATACTTGTGCGGGGGTATTGTAAGGTAAGGAGTCTTCAGGTAAAAGCATCCAACGAACACTATAGGGATATACCTTCAGGGAGTGTCCTGAATGGAACAGACTTTCAATCAATTTTTCGCTGCAAAGGCGTTCTTTCTTTGCAAAGGTGTTATGTGGTCCTTCTTTGGGCACTGCTGGTAGGCAGATTGTGCAAGGTGGTTGCAGTTACTTAGTCGTGTCAGAGGTCTCTGCAGTAGGGGTCGCTCCGGCTGCCGCCTTGGCTGCTTGACGCTCCGCGCGACGTGCGGCGGCCTGTGCCTTGCGCTCCTCTTGCAGCTGTTTGTATTTGGCCTTGTTGGCAAACACTGATTTCGTCTTGCGTACGCCCGAAGCACTACCCGTCAGCCCTCGTCCATGTGTTAAGTCTTTTTTCAGCATTGACGGACGTGTGATTACTGCATCTCCCTGTCCTTTCCCATTAATATAGTTCTCGATGGCCATTGCCATAGAGGGTGAAGATTTTGTGGGGGCAGCAATAGTCAACTTGATTCCGGCAGATTTCAGTGCGGAATGTGTTGATGTACCAAAGGCGGCAATCATGTGGTTCTCTTCTGCAATATTGGGGAAATTCTTTATCAAAGAGCGAACTCCTATAGGTGAGAAGAGACAAATCATGTCGAAATCCTTCAGGTTAAACTGTGTCAGGTCTCGTGGTACCGAGGTGTACATTGTAGCCTTGGTGTATTTGAACTTTGCCTTGTCGAGCAGCTTAGTGTATTCTGTCTGCTTCTCATCAGAGCAAGGAAAGAGGAATTTTTCCTCACGATGTTTTTGCAAAACCTCGATGAGGTCGGAAAAATATTGGTTGCCAAAAAATATCTTGCGTTTGCGATATTGGATATAATTCTGTAGATACAATGCAATGGCCTCCGTTGCACAGAAATATTTCATCGTGTCAGGGATGACTGTGCGTAGCTCTTTTGCCAGTCGGAAAAAGTGGTCGACCGAGTTTTTGCTATTGAAGATAACGGCTGTGTAATCGGACAGATGTATTCTGCTTTTGCGGAATTCTGATGCGGTGAGACCCACCACTTCAAAAAATTTGTAGAAAGTTATGTCTATGCCATATTTGTTGACTAAATTCTTGTAAGGAGACTTCTCAAGATCGGTGGGTTCGGGCTGTGAAATCAGGATTTTTTTGATTTTCATGTAAACTTTTCTATTTGCGCAAATGTCTTATTAATACGAAATTACGACCTTACTTATAACAATAATCGGTACGATTTCAAGAATGCAAAGATAGTAAAATAAATAGACTTTCGGAGCTTTTGAAAATGTTAAAATTAGTTTTAGACCTCTGATGAGCCTTATGATGAAGAGTAGTGCCAGAATGCCTGCTAGGATATAAAAGAACACACTCCCCACCGAGTCGGTATAGCACACAAAGAATGCCAAACCTGTGGCTGCGATTGCATACAGCATGTGATATACATAGTTGCTCGAAAGATATACATGCACCGACTCGCTATTATTGAAAGCGTTGCCCACAAAACGGAATATGCCGTTCCGTGTGAAGTATATGGCTATGCTGGCAGCATATAGAATCACATATTGCAGCACGTCCGACCATATATTGTCGGGATGAGGAAAGAAAAAGAAATAACCCACCAATGTGACGGGTAGCAACATCAGCAACGCTATGGGCGCTTGGTCGGGAGCATGGGTCAAGTTAGTGTCGCGCAACATACGGCTCATCGCCCTATGGTCGATAGCTGACTGAAGGAGTGTCAGAATGTCAATCTGTTTGCGCCTAAGAAAGGTGCATATAAGGAAGATGGAGAGTACTATAAATCCAAAAAACCATCCAGGTGCCCCATCGTGATTTATGTTGATCTCGTGGTTATGTTCCACTTGAAGTTGATGATGGGAAAAAATACTCTTGCGCACCTCAAGAGGCTCTTGTTTCAACGGTGAGAATATGGAGTCGTATACGCAGCAATATACTGTCGTATCACCTGCCCACTGACACAGTTCGCTTGTGGAGTCTGTCGTCAAAGCCTCTCTGGTAAAACCCGATGGCGGACAATAGGGTGGAAGTGTATCAATTTGCTGCATTGAGTTATTCTGTTACTATCAACTTTTGTATATGGCTGCCCGTGGCATCGTGCAGCACGAATGTATAAACCCCAAAACGTAAAAGGGTGGTAAAATATTGTGTGGAATAGCCACAGGGGGGCACGAAAATTTTGTCCACCTTTCGGCCGCACATGTCAAATATTTCGATATAACGCTGCTGTGGACTACCTTCCAATGTTATGTTTACCCTTCCCCTACTAGGGTTAGGGTAAATGGTCCATTTTTTCTCTCCTGTTATAGAGTTAATGGCGGTTGGGGTGCTGCCATGTTCCGACGTGCCGTAGCATCGTTCCCACACGGCTAGTGGCAGGCTTAAGTCGTCCAAGTAGGCACAATCGTCCCGCTCGCTGGTTGAGACATCTTTCTGGTAAACCCATTGCAGTATATGCCGGCCGGCCGATAGTGGGCGCATATAGCGGCGCCAGCCGCTATTCCCGCTCCAATAGCCTACTCTGCGGCCGTCAATGAAAAAGTAGAGCCAGTCATGGGCCTCGCTCGACACCTTGAAGTAGAACGACACACTGTCGTCTGCCATCGTTTCTACTATTAGCTCTAATGTCGACTTCTGTGCGTCGCCAATAGAGGCAGAACGGATGCAGCAGCCTCCCTCATGGGCCGTGCTGCTATCAATGGCCCAAGGGTATAGCGTACCTGTGCTCCATGGCATATTGCCCAAGTCGCCAGTTTCAAATCGTTCCCAGGTGTCGTATAATGGCAAACAATAGTCCCTACAATGGTGCCATTTGTCTTTATATGTCGTGGTCGAAATTTGAAGATGGTCACCACCCTCTTCTGCCACCCGAAAAGTGAATGTTGCAATCTGAGTATTGTCTTGAATAGGAGTCCAAAGCCCACTTATTACTTCGCCATTGCCCACCGCCAATGCGACCGAGTCAGCTGCGTGCGAGAGGGTTGCCGCCAATCGATATTCTCCGCCGGGCACCAGCCTGCCAGCAGGGCGGCCTGTGCTGTCTGTTATGACAACATGTTCTATCTTTGGGCGCAGGTCGGCCGTGGCAAAGCTTATGCTTAAAGTATCGTAGGGTTGCCCAAGGCTGTCGGTCGCGACAAGCTTGGCGGATAGAATAGGTTCAATGCCAATGGCTTGATTCCCAAGATTAAATGTTATCAAGGTGTCGGCCTGAGGGGGCAACAACGTCACCACTTCGGGCGTTGGTGTGTCGAATGTGGCCCCTAATCTGCGGTCGCAACTGTCCTGCAATAGTTCTAAACCATGCCCACGAGCAGCCATTCCCCCCACATTCTTAATCTTTACACCCAACAGAGAATCCTCTAATCCATAATCTGCGACAGCCAGCCGGGCAGCCTGTGGGCTGACTACAGGCAAAGAGACTATCAAGGGTACGGCATTAGGGCGGGTGACAGTCATTGTTACACTATCGCCAGTCAGGGCATGGCTGAGCAATAGTTGGGCGTTGCCCTCGTCATCGCTCATAGTGGTGGCAAGCAGCGCTGTGTCGACAGTCACACTAATGCGGGACAATGGGCTGCACACTACAGTCATCATGCTGCTCCCGGCCTCAATACTATCTGGCAACGAAGCCCATAGGCTTTCTCCCCTGTCGAAGAATGGAATCATGGCGGGGTCGCCTAGCAGGCAATAGGTCTCCCAGTAGAATGCATCATAGGGCGAGCCTGCCATGCTCACTGCCATGCAGCCGGCATGCAGCATGGCCCCTAGGGTATAGTCGTTGGCATCAACGTAAGGCGTGCTATGGGGCAACAGCAGATTGTCGAAAGCGCCTGGCCGTAGGCTGTCGACGTGGGGGTGTAGTGTGGGCGGGCATTTCGCGCCCACTGCCCAGTAGAAATCCTCAGCCCACAGGGTCTCGTTTGTGGCACCTATCACTCCCACGGCACCGCCAGTGGGGCGGCGCAGGAGCCGCTCTCCGAAACAGGTGCCGTCAAAAGCGTTGGAACGACAGCAGTTATTGACAAACAGTGTGGGCACGTCGCCCATCAAGGTGTCGAGTGTGTTGAAAGTGATGTAGGGGTTTTCCCAGCCACTTGTGCTGCAGTGGGCTGTATAGTTTACCAGTGCGTTGCCCTGCCTAATGGCCTGCAGGAGGCTGTCCCTCCGAGCCTCTGTCCCGGGGTTGCGAAAACAAACAGTGTCCATCTCAGGCCAGCCCTGTGCGGCAAGTTCTCCCAAATAGTTCACCTGCCCATTGGTAGTAGTTGGGGCGGGGGAGCGTGCCTCGTTGCCTGCCGCCAGCATCACCTGGTGGGTTGCGTCAGCCCACTGGCCTTGTTCGTAGGCGACTATCTTAGCCACCGCCGCCGCCAATTCGGCACTATCGGCCACCGACAGGCGCCCTACGTATGCCTCTGGGATATAGTCGCCCGTGTATTCGCCATAGTACATGTCGGTTACGCGGGTTGTAAGGCCCGACGGAGTGTGCCTTTCGGCAAAAGCCTGTATGCGGTCGACATCGCCTACCAGAAGCACATGGCGTTGGGCTGGTCTTGCAATGCTCGCTTGGCTATACCGCTCCAGCAGTTGGGCGCGGATGCTGTCGCGCAGATAAGTGTCAGTGACTAGCACCTCCACTCGGTAGCCCTGCTGCCGTTTCCATTTTATCAGTGGCATAAGGGGGGCAGTCAAGTCGGGTCTTGTCACTATTATGTAGGTGCCGGCAGTTGCGTCGGTAGGCGGTAGGCTCTTGGCGCTGCCAAGTGAAATGGCAGGCATCCTATCTGCCGGACGGATGGGGGTGCCCGATTTGGTCACCCCTTCCTGCCCATGGGCAGACAGACACAAGATTGTCATTACCAGCAATAAACAGCTGGCTACGATATGCTGTTTCAGGCTCATTTTGCGACTGCAAAAATACTAAAAAAAAGTCACATGCCATGAAAGTTATCTACAAGCTGCGCCAAGGCGGCGCTCACCACGATACGCCGCAAGGCACAGCCCCTGTTCGTTGCCTGCTTTTCCCCCACTCAATCTCCATTTCGGGGTCGGCAAACAGTCTTCATCATCTTTATCATAGTGTGCATGAGGGTTGTAGGCTATATGAAGCGTTAGGGCGATTGACTACAAGGTGAAGCTCTTCTGGCAGGAACGAGGGCTATCTCCCCGGTGGGGGTATGGGCATGGCGCGATTGTAAATGTAGTCGGGTGCCGCTTTTTTTTTCGAAAAGTGGCACCCTAATTTTTTACTTTTTTGGTATAATTATAGTAGACGGACGGAAATGCGCACATCGGCCGTTCGCTGTGCCTTCGTCGAGCCTTCGCTTCACGTGACGAAGGCAAGAGGGAGACCGTCACAAGGCACATCGCCCTCATCGCCGGCACACCGGTCAATGGAGGGTGATGGGGAAGCAAAAGCGTGGTAAGTTCCATCCGCCGGATGGGTGTTGGAGTAGCGTAGGGATTAGGGGATTGAGATTGATGAAGAAGCATAATCTTTTACTTTATCGCATCTGCGCATTTGTCGGAGGAACTCAGAAGCTGTTTAAATTTAATTCAATGATTTTCTTAAAGCACCTGAACGGCATCTTTTTCTTCTTTTCTCAATTACAATGGAACCCCATTGCGCAATCGAAAAGAAGAAAAACCTGCTCGTTCATGTCCATAATAAACTTCA
>JAFRRK010000040.1 GCA_017428115.1 Bacteroidales bacterium
CGGCGCCCAATTGCTGTTTCATGCTGGAGAAGAACTCAAGGTCGAGATACACACTCTGGTCGGCGGAGCAATAGAAAGGACCCGTCGATGAAGTGGCGCCGCCACAGCCGCTCTGCACCGACCCCTTGAACAGCACCAGCTTGGGGGGAGTATACGTGCGACCCATTTTCTTGAACTCGGCAGTCCACACATCCTCGGTGCCTGCCAGGATCTGACTTGCGAATTTAGCCAACTCCTGTTCCTCAGCAGTAGGCACATACTCGGTATTCTCCGTGGTCTGCATATTGCTGCTGGCCATCTGTCGCAACACACTCGAAGGGTCGCCACCCATAAACAAGGCAATAATACCAGCGATAATCAACCCTCCAATGCCGAGACCGGCAGTTTTGGCAGTCCGACCTCTGCGGTCGTCCACATTCTTGCTTTCGCGTCTTCCTTCTAATCTCATAATATTGTTTATTTTTAGTTACTAATTTACTCTTCCATTTGCATTTCGATTCAACACCTATTGTATTCCACTCTATCACCAGTTTCTGCCTATAGGTATGGAGACACTGTTTTTGGCAATGGACTCCCTCCGTCCGCACAGACCACTTGTGTAGAAAGAGCATATACAAAATGCAACAATCTATCTTCCATACTAATAGACAAATTCAAACTTTGTCACTCATCACTTTTTCATATTGCAAATATACATGTTTTTTAAAATCTGACAAAAAAAATCTCACGCTATCCGATGCCGCTCTCACCGACTACGATTCTTTATACTCAAGACAGCTCTGAGTAATTCGAAGCAAAAAAAAGATGAATGGACAAAAAAGAAGTGCCTATCAAGAAAAAAACGTATCTTTGCAAACAAGGTTCCACCTCATTGGAAACTGATAATCATCCTGCAATCAACGCAATAACTAACGACATGAACCACGGGAAAGACATCTGCAACGAGTTAAAAGCGGTGCGACAAAGCATCGCCAAAGAGAACGGCATCCCTTTCGAGACCAAGGAATGCACCTATCAGGGCGAGTGCCGCGGCACCTGCCCGCGATGCGAGGCCGAGTTACGCCAGCTAGAGTCAGCTTTGGCCGTGCGACTGAACATGGGCAAGGTGGCCACCGTTGCGGGGCTGATGCTGAGCCTTGCAGCCGGGGCCCAGGCGCAGGAGGTGAAAGCCACTACTCCGCAACAACCCATAGCGAAGGAAATGACCGATTCCGTGACCCTAAAAAGATTGCACGGCTCAGTGTTGACGGATGATGAAGCCAAAGAACCCATTCTTTTTGCCAACGTCACCATCCACCAAGACGGCAAATTGGTGACAGGAACCCTTACTAACATTGATGGGGAGTTCACGCTGAAGCCCTTCACCATCAGACCGGGCAAATACCAAATACTTGTCTCCTGCGTCGGATACAGCACTGTTACACTCGACATGTACACTTCAAAACCGCAGGAAACAGTAACCATCAGCATGAAAACAAATGCTCTTCCGTTGCAAGGGGTGGTCGTAACCGGTATGCCAGACTTCTACGACCCCGATGCCACGCAGAATATGGAGATTCAGGGCGTGAAAGTCATTGTGAAATAGCCTTGACCGATGGAAGGTGTACCGTTCATCGGCATATCCCGCCACCGCATAGGGGTAGACGGTCAAGGGGTCACCACTCTGGCTGCCTTTCACGGCTGTGGGCTGCACTGCCGCTATTGTCTCAATCCTCGCTGTCTCGAGTCTGCCGAAGGGTTGCCCCACTACACACCGCAGCAACTCTACAATCTGGTGGGAGTGGACAATCTTTACTTCATTGCCACAGGCGGCGGAGTGTGTTTCGGCGGCGGCGAACCGTTGTTGCGGATAGCGTTTATCGAGGAGTTCAAGAGCCTGTGCGGGAAGAGCTGGCGACTGACGGCAGAGTCGTCGCTACAGGTGCCGCAGCAGGCGGTAACCGCAGCGACAAGGGTGGTGGATTACTTTATTGTGGACATCAAAGAGAGCAACCCTGATATATACCACGCCTACACAGGAGGCGACTGCCAAAGGGCATGGGACAATCTGGAGCATCTGCTTGCCCTGACGGGGCCGGAGCGGGTGATGGTGCGGGTGCCGCTGATACCGGAGTACAACGGCGATGACGACTGCACAAAGACAGTAACTCGCCTGCACGAGATGGGCGTGAAGCAGATAGACCGCTTCACCTACCAAAGACTTTAGTCTCTTCTACCCTACACAAGCTTATCGGTTCAACACCTGGTTGAGGCACTTGAGGGTGACCTTGACCCGCGACAGGTCGGCCTTGGGGTCGGCAGGTATGAATCGTAGCGTAGCACTGGAGCCTGAGGGGAGGTCGAAATAGTTATTGTCGAAATGTCCGTCGACATGGGGCTCGGTCTGGAGCATCACATCGCGGAGATTGGTCTCCGCCTTGACGGTGGCAGTGAGTTGACCCTTCTTGTTCAGAGACTGGTCCAACTGATACTTGGCCTTGCGAAGGTGAAGGTTCTTGGGGTAGGTCTTATAGTATTTCTCCCAGCGTGAGAGGTCGACGGTATCGGCAAAGAGGTCGCGTGCACGATAGTGCAACGCCTTCCAGTTGCCATAGCAGTCGATGCTGCTCCACGAAGCCACGGGCCAGCAGTCGTTCAGCTGCCAGTAGAGGGTGCCCATGCAATGGGGCTGTGCCAGCCGATGGCACAGGATGCCGTAGCCCGTACCCCAAGCTTGGAGCAGCTGGCTGACATAGCAATAGTCCTCGAGGCTAAGCGAGCGGCTGTCGACGCCATAGTATTGTTGCATGGCTTTGTCAATTATCTCCCTTCCACGGCCGTGCTTCTGGTGGTTGCGCATAGTGGGCGAATCGATGGTGCGCTGGCCTTCAGGGCAGTAACGGCACACAGTGCTGTAATCCGGATAGCTCTGGAAGCCGTATTCTGACATAAAGCGGCCCGTCTTCTCCTTATACATCTCAAAAGGCTGCTCACCCCACCATACGCCCCAGTAGTGGCTGTCGCCATGGGTCACACATTCGGGATGCCCCCAGCCGAAGAGCGGCGAGCTGGTGATGTAGGGACGTTTCAGCGGGTCGTATTGCTGGACGGCTTGAGCCAGGATGCCATGTTCGCCGAAGAGGGTGTCAATGCCGTGCTGCAACTGGGCGCGCTGGGCGGGAGTCCACTTGTACTGCTCCTGCCAGCCCCAGTCTTCCCAGCCGTTCTTCACCTCATTATTACCACACCACACCACTACACAGGGATGCTGTGCAATACGGCGTACCTGCTGCTCGGCCTCTTCTTTGACATTGTCGAGGAAGGCGCTGTCGGAGGGATAGAGGGCACAGCTGAAGTTGAAATCGACCCACACCATGAGACCCAGCGAGTCGCAAAGGTCGAAGAAAAAGACGGGCTCATAGATTCCACCGCCCCACACGCGAAGCATATTGAAGTTGGCATCCTTGGCGGAGGTGAGCAGGTGGCGGTAGCGGGCACGGTTGGCGCTGTCGAGCACGGGGAACGAATGAACGGGAATCCAGTTGGCACCCTTCACAAAAAGGGGCTTGCCGTTACGATAGAAGGTGAAGCTCTGGCCAATGGAGTCCTGTTCCTGCTTCAGCGTCACGCCCCACGACTTGGGTTTTGTCACCGGTTTCTCGGGAAGGTCGTCATTGTAGCACTCCAATCTAGCGCTGCCGAGAACGCCCACGGTGCTGAGCTTTGGACCCCAGTCCCACCCCAGCATATAGGGAGCCATACGGCTCATGGCGCGGTGGTCGGGCAGGTCGTAGTCCATATCGGGCCAGGGGTGGCCGTCCTCTTCACTTACTTCAGTGGCAAAGTGGTCCTCGTTGTTTTGCTCGATGGGGTAGAACGTTATCTCCAGCACAGCCTCATCGCCGAGGTCGGGCAATTCCTTGTTGTCGAGCAAGACATCAAAAAGGCACACCCTGTATTCGCGGAACATATTATCGATGGTCATCACCCGTGTTTGGAATTTGGTGCCGAACGACTCGCCGCTGAGCCACACATCGCAGTAGGTGGCCCCATCGAGCACAAGGTCGCAGTGTTCAAAGCCTTCCCACATGTCGCGGGTGATGATGGTGCGGTATTTCCACCCTCGCTTGCCGACCCATTGCACGGAATCCTCGTTGGTGGCATAGAAGGGGTCGGGAATGAGGTTGTGTGCCATAAGGTCGGTATGGATGCAGCCCGGCACCTTAGCGGAGTACCATTGGTCGTTGTATTCAAACTCCCAGTCGGTGAGTTCCGTTTTCTCCATAACGTTGTTGCATCCTGCAACAAGCAAGACTGCAATTAACATAGGTATTATTCTTTTCATGGGTATTACGATTATTTTTCAATCAACTTCTATTTTTAACATGAATTACCGTGAATTATCATTAATTATCGTTTATTCAAATGTTCTCGGAATAAAAGGGTAATCATATACAGGTTTCATATTCTTATTGAGCAGCACACACTCGTTTTCATCCATGTCATAGGCATAACGTTCCCCTTGCAGGCTTGGCTGTCCAAAGTTGATAAGTAAGCCTACAGGCATACGAACCAAACGCAAATAATTGAACAATTGTGTACGGTGCGCCGAGTTCAACTCACTTACAGATTTTAGTTCTACCACAATGTCACCTACAACTAAATCCATCTGATAATGTTTCTCTAACCGATGATGTTTGTAGAATACAGGCAAATGCTTTTCCCTTTCAGAAACTATTCCCCTATCGAGTAGTTCCAATTGTAGTGCTTCACTATATACCGGTTCTAATAAACCATATCCCAATACATCATGAACTTCCATCGCAGCACCGATGATTTCATATACTACGTTTTTATAACGCTGAACATCCATCTCTTAATTAATGGCTATTATATGGTAATTCATGTTTAAATCACGCATTTATATCACTCAGTTTTCATAAAGGCGAAGAAGACGGCAAGGATGATGAGGCCAAAGGCAACGAGGTGGTTCCAGCGGATGGGCTCGCCTTTGAAGACGGTGGCCACGATGACGGTGAACACCACCAGCGAGACGCATTCTTGTATGACCTTGAGCTGCATAAGGGAGAAAGGACCGCCGGTGATTTGGGAACCGATGCGGTTGGCCGGAATCATAAAGGTGTATTCGAAGAAGGCCATGCCCCACGAGAGGACAATGATGCCTATCAAAGGCCAGTCCTTGATAAGGTTCATCTGCTGGAGTTTGAGGTTGCCGTACCAGGCAAATGTCATAAAGACGTTGGAGCAGACGAGCATGAGTATAGTGATTAATCCTTTTGGCATAACAGGCGTATTAACATGGCATAGGCTTGGTTGACGGAGCGGTCGATAGTCTGCTGGCGGCGGTCGCCATAGTGCATGAGCTGGGTGACGGTGGCGGTGCGGGAGCAGACGGCCACCCATACGGTGCCGACAGGTTTGTCGGGTGTGCCGCCTGTGGGGCCGGCGATACCGGTGGTGGCAATGGCGTAGTCGCTGTCGAGACGGGAGCGGACTCCCTCGACCATCTCGCGGACAGTCTCCTCACTGACGGCTCCGTGGGCGGCAAGGGTTGTGTGCTGAACGCCAAGGGCACATTCTTTCACCTCGTTGCTATAAGCCACAATACCGCCCTTGTAGTAGGCCGAGGCACCCGCCAGAGCAGTAAGACGGCTGGCGATGGTACCGCCAGTACAACTCTCAGCGGTGGCAAGGGTGCACCCCATGGCAGTCAGTTTCTGGGCGACAAGTTCGGGGAGGGTCTCGCAATCCTCGCCAACGATGTATTTCCCTGCAATGGGATACAACTCAGCGACAGCCTTTGAGACGGCTGCCTGTAGCTCGGCGACATCGTTGCCACGGGCAGTGAGCCGCAGTTTGACCATGCCGGCCACAGGGAGGTAAGCCAATCGGATGCAGGAGGGCAATGCCAGTTCCCACGGCTCGATGAGGTCGGAGAGAAACGACTCGCCGATACCTTGGACGAGGATGTTCTTGTTGAGGATGGTTCCCATGCTGAAATGCTGTTGCAGACGGGGGAGCACACGGTTGTGCATCAGCCACTCCATCTCGAAAGGCACGCCAGCCATGGAGACAAGCACTCGCCCTTCGCGCTCGAACCACATGCAGGGAGCGGTGCCAAGGTCGTTGTTGAGCACTTGACAGCAACGGGGGACCCATGCCTGGCGGCGGTTCACCTCGGTGAGTTCATAGCCCCGGGCGGTGAAGATGCGCTTCACATTGTCGAGGGCCTCGGTGTTCTCATACAACTCGCTGCCGAAATACTCGCAGAGAAGGTGTTTGGTGATGTCGTCCTTGGTAGGTCCCAAGCCTCCAGTGACCAAAACAGCGTTGGAACAATGCATGGCCTGGTCGACGGCATCCCAGATGTCCTGCCGGTTATCGCCCACCACTACAGTACGCACTACTTCGAGTCCGGCAGCGGTCAAAAGTCGGGCCAT
This sequence comes from Bacteroidales bacterium, assembly GCA_017428115.1. Taxonomy (GTDB): domain Bacteria; phylum Bacteroidota; class Bacteroidia; order Bacteroidales; family P3; genus Colimorpha. The sequence goes on from JAFRRK010000040.1 coordinate 6,441, forward strand.
TGTGGAGGCGTTGGTGTTGACTACCTGCCCGATAAGCAGCTCGTCACCTATGTTAATTATCGTTGCATTCATGGTGCAAAAGTACGAAAAAAACAGAAATCAGTAAGATTATTTTTGATAATTAAAAGAATATTCGTATTTTTGCAAATTCATTTAAAAAGGTGTTTGACATGATGACCAGTATCCCGAATTTAGACGAATTGATTCGTATGGCACTGCTCGAAGATGTGGGCGACGGCGACCACAGTACTTTGGCGTGTATTCCCCCAACTGCCACTAATACAGCCAAAATGGTTGCAAAGGCGGAGGGTATCGTTTGCGGCATGGAAGTAGGCGAACGGGTGTTTCACTTCGTAAACGACTCGTTCTACCACAGCCGGATTCCCCTCACTGTCACCCTGCATAAACATGATGGCGACCCCGTAAAAAAGGGTGATATCCTGATGACGATAGAGGGTGCTTCGGGAGTGATCCTCACAGCCGAACGCACAGCCCTCAACTTCATGCAGCGGCTCAGCGGCATCGCCACACAGACGAACAAAATGGTGCGTATGCTCGACGGACCGCACACACAGCTGCTCGACACCCGCAAGACCACGCCCAACATGCGACTGCTGGAGAAATACGCCGTGAAGTGCGGCGGCGGCACTAACCACCGTATCGGGCTCTACGATATGGTCATGCTCAAGGACAACCACATCGACTTTGCCGGCGGCATCGAGGCAGCCATCGACCGCACACATGCCTACCTGAAGGAAAAAGGCAAAGACCTGAAAATAGAAATCGAGGTACGCAACCTCGATGAGCTGGAGCAAGTGCTGCACCACGGCGGTGTGCACCGCATCATGCTCGACAATTTCGACACCGACACCCTGCGCGAGGCCGTACGCCGTATTGACGGGAAGTACGAGACCGAAGCCAGTGGAGGCATCACCGAAGAGACCCTGCGCAGCTATGCCGAGACCGGTGTCGACTTCATCTCCGTGGGCGCCCTCACCCACCACATCAAAAGCATGGATATCTCGCTTGTGAAGAAATAACCTTCCGCTGAAGTGAACGCCCGCAACAATAAACTGTCCGACCGCCTTCACAGGATGGGTGAGCGCGTAAAGCATAGCCGCACGGTGCGGAAATCGCGCATCATGGTCCACCGCATCTCTATGCCGCGTGGGCAGGGCGTACCCCTCTACGACATTGCAGCCTATCTGTGGCGTGGCATCTTCAACGGCAACCTCTGGCGGGCTTCCAAAGGGCTGGCCTTCTCATTCCTCACCGCCTTGCCCCCATTGCTCATCTTCATCTTCACCCTTATCGCATTCCTGCCTTTCGACGGCCTGCAGGACGAATTGCTGTACGAGCTTCAGCTTATCGTTCCCGAAAAGATATATGGCCCCATCGCCAACACCATCAACGATGTGATGGGACACAAACACACCAGCCTCCTCTCCATCGGCTCGGCATTGTCGGTCATCTTCGCCGCCAATGGCCTCTACAGCATGATGGCCTATTTCACCGATCGTCATACCGAGCAACGCTCTTTTGTGGTCTCATACCTCATCTGCATCGCGCTGGTCTTCCTGCTGTACATCCTGCTGGTGCTTGTACTGGTGCTGATTATTGGCTACAAGACCATCCTCATCTGGCTGTTCCGCTATGGCATCCTGACCCCCGGTTCCTTCACCCACATCATCATCGGCATCGGCCGCTGGGTCATCCTTGTGGGCATGGCGCTACTCACCCTAAGTCTCATTTACTACGTCATACCCATGAAAAAACAGCGTGTAGGCTTCTTCTCTGCCGGTGCCATGTTCGCCACCGTCATGTTCATCCTCCTCTCGTGGGGATTCAAGATATACCTGACCAACTTCAACCGCTACAATCTCCTCTACGGCTCCATCGGCACCCTGCTGCTCATCATGCTCTGGCTGCTGCTCAACTGCTTCGTCATCATGCTCGGCTATGAGCTCAACATCGCCATTGCCAATGGCCGGAAACACAAAACCAAAACCAAACCCATTCCCGAAACCCATTAATTCATAATCTTTTTAACCCCTTACAACTCCCACACCCATGATTATCCAGAAACAAAACGGCAAAGCCGTACCCGTGCAGAACTCCTTCAAAGAGAAATTCAAAATGGTGGCAAAGACCATGATGGGACTCGAAGAGGTCCTTGCCGACGAACTCCGAGCCATCGGAGCCCAGAACATCGAGTGCATCAACCGCGCCGTCCTCTTCGAAGGCGACATGCGCCTTCTCTACCGCGCCAACTATACCTGCCGCACAGCCTTGGCCATCCTCAAGCCCTTTGCCGAGTTCGAGGCCAACAACGACCAAGAGCTCTACGACCAAGTCTACCGCATCAAATGGGAGAAAATACTTGATGTCGACTGCACCTTCATGATTGACAGCACCACCAGCGGCGAGATCTTCACCCACTCCTACTTCGCCGCCCTCAAGACCAAGGATGCCATCGTCGACCGTTTCCGCCGCAACTTCGGCCAGCGCCCCTCCATCGACACCGAGAACGCCGACTACAAGTTCAACCTCCACATCCGCGACAACCAGGTCACCCTGCTCATCAACTCCTCCGGTGACTCGCTCCACAAGCGCGGCTACCGCCAGGCCGTCGGACTCGCCCCCATCAACGAGGTTCTTGCCGCAGGCATGATCAAGCTTACCGGCTGGAAATGCGACACCAACTTCTACGACCCCATGTGCGGTTCCGGCACACTCCTCATCGAGGCCGCCATGATGGCCATGAACATCCCAGCCCAGTACTACCGCGGCGACCGCTTCGCCTTCAAGCGCTGGAAAGAGTTCAACCTTGGCGAGTGGAAGAGCGTCAAACAGGAAGAAGACCGCAAGATCGGCTCTACCGACTTCGACTACGAGATATGGGGCAACGACATCGACCTCAACGTACTATCCCAAGCCGAGAAGAACCTCCAGTTCACCAAACTGCACAAAGACGTCATGCTCTTCAACGGCTCGTTCGAAGACCAAGACCCGCCCGAAGGCCGCACCCTCATCGTCACCAACCCGCCCTATGGCGAGCGCATCAAGATAGAAGACCTCAATGCCATGTACCAGCAGTTAGGCGACACCTTCAAGCGCCGATACGGCAAAGACTGCGAAGTATGGCTCATCACCTCCGACTTCGAAGCCATGAAACACATCGGACTGAAGCCCTCCAAAAAGATACCCCTGCTCAACGGCCAGCTCGACTGCCGATTCCTCCAGTTCGAACTCTTCGAAGGGAGCCTGAAAGAGAACCGTGCCTCCCGGAGCACGGGCGCCCGAGGGGATACGGGCGCCTCAAGGGATACGGGCGCCTCGCCCGTCGAAAAAGAAAGGGGTACGGGCGTCTCGCCCGTCAAAAAGAGGAGCACGAGCGCCTCGCCCGTAAAAGAGAGGAGTACGGGCGCCTCGCCCGTCAACGACAACGACAACAACTAGCCCGTGGAAGCCCCCACCCTCTCCTCCTCTTTCGTGAAAGAGGCCGCTATCCGTGTAGGTTTCGATGCCTGCGGCATAGCCATTGCCTCTCCTCTGACCGAGGAGGAATGGGGTTATGAAGAATGGCTCCGCCGAGGCTACCAAGCCGACATGGCCTATATGGAGCAGCACCGCGACAAGCGGAGCGACCCCACTCTGCTAGTCCCCGGAGCGAGAAGTGTCATCGTGTTCCTCTCGGGCTACAAGCCCTCCCAAACCATGCAAGGCCGTGTGTCTGGAGCCCGCATAGCACAATACGCCTACGGCGAGGACTACCACGAGCGCATCAAACGGATGCTTTTCCAGCTCATCACCGCCATCCGTCAGCAATACCCCGACTTCGAAGCCAAACCCTGTGTCGACACTGTCCCCATCAGCGACAAGCAATGGGCTCGCCGTGCCGGTCTCGGCTGGATAGGACGCAACACCCTCCTCGTCAACCCCGTCCTTGGCTCCTACTGCAACATCGGCGAACTCGTCACCCCTTTCCCTGCCGACAAGTACGACACCCCGATAGAGAACCGCTGCGGCGACTGCCGCGCCTGTGTCGACACCTGCCCAAATTTTGCACTCACCCAAACCGCCGACACCAATGTCCCCTTACTCAACGCCAACCGCTGTGCCTCATACCATACCATCGAGAACCGCGCCGAAACCCTGCCAGAAGGTCTTCACCTCTCCGGCTATACCTTCGGCTGCGATGTATGCCAACTTGTCTGTCCCTACAACCGGACCGCCGCCGTCCGCTACCAGCTAACCGATGAGCACAAAGACCAACTCGAGGCACTCAAAGATGCCGACCCCATCACCTTCAAACGCCTCACCAAGCACACCGCCCTCAGCCGCATCCGCCACTCCCAATGGCTGAGGAATCAGAAAAAGTAGTCCTTTAGTTTCAGAAGATGCTGCCACGACCACGTCCCCTGGAGGGGATGCTGCTGCGGTTGTTGTCCATATTAGAGGGGGACGAAAAAACAAGGCACCCTTTGGGAGTGCCTTGTTGAGAATTTGCTTTCAGGGTTACTGCTTCACCACTCGGCGGACTTCTATGCGCTCGGGGAGGGTGACGCGGAGGGTATAGATTCCTGTTGAGAGACGACTGAGGTCGATGGTGGCTTGCCGCTCGAAGGTAGCCACACTGCGGCCGGTGTAGTCATACACTTCCACTCGTTCCACTTCCTCATCAGCCTCAACAGTCAACATGCCAGTGGTGGGATTGGGGTAGACGTTCATCTCATGATGTACTGCAACGTCATGGTTGTCATCATGCATCGCGCTCTTTGCACCTGCCATACTAAGGGTGAGGTCGTCGATATAATTGCAGTTGTAGTCTCCCGTTTGGCCAGCGGCGAGGATATTGCGGAAGGCGATGTGGTGGCCATTGCCTGTGTAAGAGGCAAAGTTCACAGTCCGCAATACCGAGGTCGTAGTCGACGTGTTGTTGAAGGTAGCGACAGGCACAAAAGTGGAGACGTTGGAAAGGTCGGTCATGACACCCACCTGTAACTGATATTTGGCCTGTGTCTGGCGCACATAGAAACTCAGCTGCAAATCCCTTACATCCCCCTCATAAGCGGGCATGGCATAGATGCCGCGCTTGTTGAGCATCAAACTGGAACTGTGGGCACACGAGGCATTATAGTAAATCATAGGCTTGTACTCATCGGTCATAACGACATCCTGATGGGCAAGTGTCCAACAGTCGGGAGCCACACCTGTCTTGGCAATAGTGGAAGTAGTATAGCTGTCGAAATTGTCGGTATAAGGCAGGTCTGCCACAGTAATGCCGCAGCCGCCAGAACGAAGGACGAGGGTGAGGTCATCGATGTAATTGCAGCTAAAGGTACTGATGGCAGTATTGGTGTTGCGGAAGGCAATATAGTGTCCGTCGCCAGTGTATGAGGAGAAGTCCACAACTACATACTCATGGTTGGCCGTGGAGGGATTGTTGAACGATGCCACAGGCACAAAGGTACTGGGGTCTTCGAGGTCGCTCATCACGCCGACTGTCAAACCATAGTTGGTGCTGGTCTGTTTCAGATAGAAACTCAGTTGCAGAGTGGAGACATCGCCATCGTATGCGGGCATGGCATAGAGACAGCGTTTGTTGAGGATAAGGCTGTAGTTGCCACTATGGGCATTCGATGAATTATAGTAAATCATAGGCTTGTACTCATCCGTCATCGCCACTTCCTGATAAGCCAAAGTCCAGCAGTCGGGTGCCACACCCGTCTTGGCAGTCGTGGAGGTGGTGTAGGAGTCGAATTTGTCGGTATAGGGCAGGTCGTCCACGGTGAGGCCGCAGTTGCTGGGTCGGAGATCGAGGGTGAGGTCATCAATATAGTTGCAGCTGAAGTTGCTGATGGCAGTATTGGTATTGCGGAAGGCAATATAGTGTCCGTTGCCGGTGTATGAGGAGAAGTCCACTACAATATACTCATGGTTGGCTGTGGAGGGGTTTTTGAATGATGCCACAGGCACAAAGGTGCCGGGGTCGCTGAGATTGCTCATCACACCTACCGTCAAACCATAGCTGGTGTTGGTCTGTTTCAGATAGAAACTCATCTGCAAAGCGGAGACATCGCCATCGTATGCAGGCATGGCGTAGAGGCAGCGTTTGTTGAGGATAAGGCTGTAACTTCCGCTGTGGGCATTCGAGGTATTGTAGTAAATCATGGGCTTATATTCATCCGTCATTGCCACTTCCTGATAGGCCAAAGTCCAACAGTCGGGTGCCACACCGGTCTTAGCAGTCGTAGAGGTGGTGTAAGTGTCGAAGTTGTCAATGTAGGGCAGGTCGTCCACGGTGATGCCTGTGCATGTATTGACGGGACGGAGGTCGAGGACAAGGTCATCTATATAATTGCAGCTGAAATCCCCACTGTTGCCAGAGGGCAAGATATTGCGGAAGGCAATGTAACGGCCTGTGCCAGTATACGAGGCAAAACTGACTGTGACATGTTCAATACCAGTGCTGCTATTGTTGAGGGTGGCAACGGGTACGAAGGTGCCGGGATTGGACAAATCACTCATCACACCAACCTGCAAACGGTACTTGGTGGCACTCTGCTTTAGATACATACTCAATTGCAATGTACTCACGTCTCCATCGTATGCGGGCATCGCGTAGATACCGCGCTTATTGAGGATAAGGCTGTAGCCTCCGCTATGGGCACAAGAGGAATTGTAGTAAATCATGGGCTTGTACTCGTCAGTCATATTCACGTCCTGTTTGGCAAGTGTCCAGCAGTCGGGTGCCACACCCGTCTTGGCTGTCGTGGAGGAGGTGTAGCTGTCGAAATTGTCGGTATAGGGCAGGTCGTCCACGGTGATGCCTGTGCATGTATTGACGGGACGGAGGTCGAGGACAAGGTCATCTATATAATTGCAGCTGAAATCCCCGCTGTTGCCTGCAGCCAGTATATTGCGGAAGGCGATGTAACGGCCAGTGCCTGTATACGGGGCGAAACTGAGTGTGACGTGTTCAACTCCAGTACTACTGTTGTTGAGGGTGGCAACCGGAACAAAGGTGCTGACATCGCTAAGGTCACTCATCACTCCCACTTGCAGCTGGTACTTGGCCATGCCCTGTTTCAGGTACATGCTCAGTTGCAGTGTGCTCACATCTCCGTCGAACTCGGGCATGGCGTAGATGCCACGTTTGTTGATGAGAAGGCTGTAATTGCCACTATGGGCATTGGCTGAGGAGTAGTATATCATGGGCTTGTACTCGTCAGCCATGGCTACTTCCTGATGTGCCAGCGTCCAGCAGTCGGGTTGTACACCTGTCTTGGCTGTCGTGGTGGTGGTGTAGCTGTCGAAATTGTCGGTGTAGGGCAGGTCGGTCGCAGCGATGCTACAAGGAACGGCAGATGCGAAGTGGGCAGTCAGGGTTCGGTCAGCGGTGACGGAGAAAGTATACGTAGCATCGGTGGAAACCACAGTACCTTTTTCTGTCCAGTTGGTAAAGATATAGCCTGCATTGGGGGTTGCGGAAACGGTGGCAGTGGATGAGCTGCAGGTGGGATGGGTAACAATCGTTGCACTCCCCATGATGGAATCAGCCGAGGACACGCTGATGGAGAAGGGCACTTCGATAAAATTGGAGAAATATCCCCAAGTCGAGCTATATGAGGCATAGCTCCCGCAGGGAATGTATACGGGGATAGTGTTTGGAACGTCGGAAAAAACATAATAACTAGCCAAACTTGGCGCAACAGCACATTTGGCTGTTATGGAGGTCAGACCGCTGCAACCATAGAATGCCCCATACCATATCGAGTTGACGGAGTTGCCAATTGTCAACGAGGTCAACCCGCTGCAAAAAGAGAATGCCGAACCCCCTATCGAGGTGACGGAGTTCGAGATGGTCAACGAGGTCAGTCCGCGGCAACCTTCGAATGCGTTATCCCCTATCGAGGTGACAGAGTTCGGGATGGTCGTATTTTGACATCCTGCAATAAGTGTGTTGGTTGCAGTTACAATAATAGCATTGCAGTTGTTGCGGCTGTCGTATACAGTATTACCACTTGAAACAGTTATTGAGGTCAGACCAGTGCAATAACTGAATGCCCAGTTTTCTATCGAGGTGACGGAGTTCGGGATGGTTACAGAGGTCAGACTGCTGCAACCAGAGAATGCATACTCCCCTATCGATGTGACGGAGTTGCCGATGGTCAACGACGTCAGTCCGCTGCAACCAGAGAATGCATCATCCCCTATCGTGGTGACGGAGTTGCCGATAGTCAAAGAGGTCAGTCCGCTGCAATCATAAAATGCATCATTCCCTATCGTGGTGACGGAGTTCGGGATGGTCAAAGAGGTCAGTCCGCTGCAATCATAAAATGCATCATTCCCTATCGTGGTGACGGAGTTCGGGATGGTCGTATTTTGACATCCTGCAATAAGTGTGTTGGTCGCAGTTTCAATAATAGCATTGCAGTTGTTGCGGCTGTCATATACAGTATTTCCACTTGAAACAGTTATTGAGGTCAGTCCGCTGCAACCAGTGAATGCAAAATCCCCTATAGAGGTAACGGAGTTCGGGATGGTCAACGAGGCCAAACCACTGCAACTAGAGAATGCGCCCCCACAAATGGTAGTTATTCCGGTGGGAATAGAATAATTACCACTATACGTTATTGGCAGAAACGCGAAAAAGGAACTATTATAAACTGCTGTTGTCAGGCCGCTGCAATTAGAGAATGCAAAATTCCCTATAGAGGTAACGGAGTTCGGGATGGTCAATGAGGTCAGGCCGCTGCAACCAAGGAATGCCCAATCCCCTATCGTGGTGACGGAGTTCGGGATGGTCAACGAGGTCAGTCCGCTGCAACCAGAGAATGCAGAACTCCCTATCGAGGTGACTGAGTTCGGGATGGCCACCGAGGTAAGTCCGCTGCAACCAGAGAATGCACCACTTCCTATAGAGGTGACGGAGTTGCCGATGGTCAACGAGGTCAGGCCGCTGCAACCAGAGAATGCTCTTTCCCCTATCGAGGTGACGGAATTCGGGATAGTCACCGAGGTCAGTCCGCTGCAATAATAGAATGCATAATTCCCTATCGTCGTGACGGAATAAGTTGTGCTACCATAAGTGACAGTAGAGGGGATGGTAAGGCTGCCTATCGGATAGGTATAATCATACCAATTACCATGACCGGGAGATGTCACGCTTACCTCAGGTGAACTACCCCTAGAAGTGATGTAGTAATACAATGTCTGCCCTGTCGATGCCACGGCACTGAAATCGTAGGCATAAGAAGAAGTGATGCCTACGCTGAGCAGAAGTATAAAGGATAATAGTTTCTGTTTCATAATATCGTCTGTTTGTTATTATTTGTTTTGAAAAAATAGTCCGTTGGGCTTTTAGGTGATTAAATGGTAATTATTTACATTACTATCTACTCCCGAAAAAGAGACTACAAAGATAAACTTTTTTTTGAATAGGAACAACCTATTTCGAGATTTTGCCACAACATATTATTCTTCAGCCCACTATAGAGACACCCTCTATCCAACCTTCTTGTACGAAACCATTCACGCCTTCCCCCAGTACTATACGGGTACAGTAAAAGAGGCTAAAATATTATATGACTTAAGTTTGACAAGTAGCTAAAAGGCCGATGACGCTATTTTTCGTCTTGTAAAGGTGCTTTTACCCAAATCGGTCATTATATCTATTTCTCTATTTCAGGTCTCTTTGTGTCCTATTTGGGTTCAAAAAGTCCTTTGGAAGTATATCTCAAAGTGAAACACAGCATATTACCAGAGTTGGGGACACATTCAGGGGACAAATAAAAGTTTGTCAATTAAAAAAAAGTGTGTATCTTTGCAGGCGAAAACAACCCAAAAACGCACACACAATGAAAACAACACAACCCCAAATCAGCCTCCGAGTTGAGGAGTCCAAGAAGAGAAAAAGTGACGGACTCAGCCCCTTGTATATAGTGGTATCATGGAAGGGCAGAGTGAAGGAAGCCACTGGCATTTATATCCATCCCAACCAGCTGAAGAACAATGTAATAAAGGGAAACAGCCGCGCCAATGAACAATTACAAAAGCGACTGGCAGAGATAGATGACAATATCAAGTGCCTCCAAACCACACGCCAGCCATTTACGGCTGCACAAATACTTGAAAAACAGCAGGCAAGGATGACTATATTGTCAATAGCCCGAAAAATACAAGAAGTTAAACACTTGAAAGACAGCACAATGGTCAATTACGCCCAAGCCCACAGGCATCTACTTCTTTACTTTGGACAGGATTATGATTTACAAGACATCACACTCGCACAGATACAAGGCTTCGCCCGCATACTGGCAAAAGACCACAAGCCCACTGCGGTTTGCGGCATACTCAATGTAATTAAATCGACATACACCTTCGCCTATGAATATATGGGTATGCCCCGCCACGGGGTAATGGATTGGAAGCATAAACGGGACGGCTACGCCCCAGCCCGTAACCCGAAGGCAGTGACCACCACCCAAGTCGACAAACTTTTAATAATTGCCACTGCCAAGGATTACCACGACAGGAGCCTCCAAGAAGCCGCAAGAATATGGTTGTCAGGTTATTACTTCGGTGGGCTGGCATTGTGCGACTTAATGCGGGTCGATTGGGGCGAGGTAATGAAGTCGGTAGAATATATTGACAATCAGCCTGTTATATCCTTTGAAGTTTATCGCTCTAAAACTCAACAACTTGCAAAGGTGGTAACACCAATTACGTCCCTAACAGGCATATTATTAATGTTTTTGGTGTCCAAACCTTGGGGCAACCGAACACCCCAACAATATAGTGGCCGTATTAACAATCAGTTGAAGAAACTAGACAAAACTCTCGCATACTACGCCAGTAGGCACACCTTCTGCACTCAACTTGTTGAGAGCCAAGCAAATATAAGCGACATAGCCACGATGATGGGACGCTCCGTAAATGGCATAGCCACTTACATAAAGCAAGTAACAGATACACAACACCTTGCAGGGGTAGCCGCCAAACTGCACGGAATCGACACCAAGCGATGACCCCCGACCACCACAGCCAACACAACAGCCCCGTAAATGGGGCTTTTTTTTGTCGATAACCCCGCGAGAATAGCCCCCACGACACCAGCCCAAGCAACAGCCCAACCACGCCAGCCACAGGCACATACAGCCACTTACAGCCCTTTATAATGGGCGGTTTTTTCACTTTTTTTTTGATTTTTCGGTGGATTGTTGTATATTATACCTAACTTTTATATATAACTCACTATTTATAATAAAGCGAGGGCGCGAAACAACCAACACCACCCGCCCCCGACACGGAAAAGAGAGATATAAGGCTGACCCTCGACGATTGTGTGTGTAAAGGTTGTTATCGTCCAAGGGGAAAGCCTTTTTTTATTAGAGATAACAACCAAACCATATAAAGATATGATTTTCACACAACTAAGCGACTGGACGTACACACACAAGCCGAGCGACCCGCGAGAAAAGGCACGGATAAGCGGAGCGGAACACTTCCATTATAAGGTGATGAGCGAGAAGTTTTTTCTCCAAGCCCTGCAAGAAGGACACGGCTTTTGCCCGCTGCACCGCGACCAACACCAAGCCGACCAAGCCATAACCAATATTATTGTTTACGACTTCGACCACAACACAACACCCCTTCCCGCATTCGTGGAGGGGCTTACTATTAAGCCCACATTTACATATTATTCCTTCTCCAATGGCAAAGACGGGCAATATAGATTCCGCCTTATATACCAGTTAGCCGAGTGTATCACGGGCAGCGAGTACGATGCAGTACACCAGCATATAGCCCAAACCAATGGATGGATGCCAGCCCCCAAGGGTGAGGGGGACAACCTCAACACCTACGACCCACTAGCCCGTAATCAATACTTTTTTTCGGGTACTTCAATATCATACTACCCCGATAATATAATTGAATATAACACACACACAACCGCCCCAGCAAGCCCCCGCAAGCCCCAAGGCAAGCCAACCCCCAAGGCAGGCACAACACCACGGCAGAGCCAATTCAAATACTACCCCGATAGTTTCGTGGAAAAAATATACGAGTATATCCCATCCCCTTACGCTATCAGATTCGACTACCTAACCCATACACCACTGCCCGAAGAGGACGCGGACACCCCCATAATAGAGTATCCCGCCAACTATATAGAGACCCCGCGCAAATTTGCCTACGACCCCCTTAAAAAAAGTTACGGCATAGACAAGTATCGAGATGGCGAAAACCGCCACAAAAAGTTGTTTATTACTGGCATCATTCTCCGTAAACTGAACCCTCAACTTAACCCCATCCAACTACTGAAGGCACTACTAAGAGAGTTTACATTGTATTATGACAACAGCGATGACAAGTACACGATGCCGCGACTAATAGCCATAGCCGATGCCGTGTTGGACGCGGATGTAACTATCGAGTTGCGTAAGTGGCGTAAACCCGAATACATGGTAAATCCGAAATATTGTGCCAAACACCTAGTGACCAAAAGGCAGGTCGTGGGGATGCAAAATGGCATAAGGCAAGCCGCTGCAAGGGCTGACAGATACAGCCAAATAGCCCTATACTACGACCCAAGCGAGACCGACAACACCAACCTTCTGAGGCTGAAACAAAAAGGCATCAAATGCTCGAAGAACACACTAACAGCTTTTAAGCTTCTATACGGCTACACCCAAGGCAGAGACAGCACCCAACAACAACAACCTATGATGCCCGATATAGCCGAGAGTGTGAAAAAGATGTTGAGGGGAGGGTTAAACAATTAATTCTCAGGTGATTACTTTCCCAAGTAACAACATAATAGTGAGGGGGGGGGGGTTATTAAGTTGTTGGTTGGGATTACTATAACCAGATTGTCAGCACTTTACGCATACTTGCACCGTCGAGGAGGTCAAGTCCACCAAGTCCACAAGTCCAGTCCACCATTTACAAGTCTAGTCCACTCAACCCACAACAGAGACACAAGCCCAAGCACACAAGCACGACACGCCCGCATAGACCCGTATACAGCCCATTTAATGGCATCCGAGGACACCACACCCACGCAAGGCACACAAGCCCCCATACAGCCATTTAAAGCGGCATACAACCCCCTCCAATATGATGGCACTGAACAACCGACACACGACCCCAGTACAAGCCCATTAGAGGGCATTTAAACACACCGCAGACCGCCAGCACACCCACACCAAAATAAAGCCCTCTACAAGCCTTTTACAGCCCATTTAAAGCCGTCAAAGGCGAGACACCGACAAGCCCACACGACCCCGCCAAGCGTATGCAGTGAACCCACCACGGCACAGGATACACACACCACCCACAGCACAACAACCGCACAATGATGCACCAGCCCCACCAGCCCCCCAAGGAGAAGAGCCGAAAAAAGCGAGTTTTTTTTGAAAAAGTCGAAAAATTGTTGTATATTTCTACTAACTTTTTTAAATAACAAACTATTTATTATATATAAAAAAATGATAGAGATGACACAGGAACAGATAGACGCACGCAGCGAGAAGATACGCCAGTACTACGCAAATGAACCAGCGGAAAAGCGGGCTGAGCGCATCGAGAAAATAAAGGCGTACCACCGCACCATACACCGCAAGAAGGCGATTGAGAACCGCGCGAGAGTGGCACGCGAGGAAATCAAGAATGTAATCGCCACACTTCGCTATATCATAGGCGAATCCGACACCCCGACCCCAACCGATAATGAATAAAACAACACACAGAGAATGAAAAAGATACTTCAACAAATTAAGCCATACATACGGCTCGACTTGACCCCCATAGACGGGGGCATCATAACACCACAAACACCGCAATACTATGATTAACACAGCCACCAACACCAGCAAGATAGAGCTGGCAGTCCCCTCCTTCGTATACAATGAAGCCGACATACTGCGGGACATACTCGCAGATTTGAACAACCAAGCCAAACACGACACCCACCGCACGATGGAGGCGATACTTCTGGAAAGCCCATACAACCCCAAGTGGAAATCGATTATCGGCTTCGAGGGACGCAAGTTCGTCCCCGCCATCAAGATTGAGAGACGCGAGCGAAAAACCACAAAATAAAGAATAAACAACTGACAATGAACACGAAACAGACCAAAAGAGAGACCCCGACCCTGCTGGAAGTACTCGATGAGTGGGGGAGGCAAAATGAGAAGCGGATGAAGGGCAAACACTCCACCCGCAGAGAACAGCGAAACAAATATAACTAATTAATACATAAATAGATATGAAGACGAAAAGGCACTGCATCACCGTCTACGAAGCGAGGGCAGACAAAAGACCAAAAGAGACCATCGAGGAAGTGAAGCACGAACTCGATAAAACACTGAAAGAGAAAGACTTGAAAGTCAAAAAGCAATTCCTCGAGGGCGGGAAGCACGAGGATGGGACGAATAAAACTTTAAAAGAGATTGAAAATGAACAAGTTATTTAATGAAATCCGAGCCGTACACGGCACTACCCTCCCCAAGGAACAGGCAAGGGAGCAGGAACAGCGGAAAGAACAACTTAAAGCCAAGGGCATCAGCGTATTAGGGGATGTAATAATGGAGAGGCGCGACTTCGTGACGGGCAACACCCTCACCCCAACCGAGCAAGCCCCGATACAGCACATCAGCCGTGAGCCACTTCTGTGGAGGTATTTGACTGTTGTCCAGTGTGTTAGCAATGTCAACATCCCCAGTGTTGAGGGTGCTGCCCTCCAATGGAAGGAGGAGGGCTTTTCTAACATCCAAGATTTGACGGTCGAGGGGTTTGCAGCCAAGCCCCACAGGTTGGTTGTAACTAACAGAATATCAAGGGATTTCGACAAACAGGTTAGCGGCTTGAAGGCTGGTATCCTCGAGGAGTACTTGCATAAGAGCGAGGGAAAGGTAATTAACACAATGCTAAGCACCTACACCCAGCCAACCGACCCGACCGACAGCACACCCGCCCCTATATTCTCCACCTATACGGGAGTGGCAACTATCGATGACATTGTGAGCCATACCAGCCAACTGAAGGGTGCAAATATGTGGGTAATCTCACCTTCGGCAGTGGCTGATATTCTGACCATCTACGGGGCTGACGCGCTAAATGGCAGTAAACTAATGGGTTATCCCTACATTGTGGAGGAAAATGCGGAGGCTGGATACTTCTATTTCGGGGACTTCTCCAAGCTGTATGTCGCTGATTTTGAGTTGTATCCATTCACCTTTGACGATATAACCCGCGCCCACCTCAATGAGATTCAAGTGACGGCTGAGTCGTGGTGGGATTACCAGCAGATGGGCGGCAGTATTTGCAAATTCAAGTATGAGCCAGCCACCAGCGACACCGAGCCGACCGACCCAACAGAGTAAATCTGAATTTCTACTTCTATAACCTCACCCTGCGTCGTGATGACGCGGGGTTTTCTTTTTGTCAAGTCCACGACTTTTACACAGCCGACCCCAGCCCAGCCCAGCCACGGCACGATATAGGGGGGGGTACTCTCAAAAATATGAACTGCCCCGATACCCACGCGGCCAGTCGGATTTTCACGCGGGGCATTTTTCAAACTTGATGAAAACGGGCCCACCACCACAGGCCCACCACGGCACAATGATGCACCAGCACAACCCCAGCCCACGACACAACAACCCCGACCCCAGCCAACAACCGCCCCAACACAGCACCACACCAACACAGCACCACACCAAGAAGTGAACACCACCCCACACCACCACGGCACGACCCCAACCCGACACAGCACCACGCCAGCCACGACAAACAGGCACGAACCCCAACCCCAGC
>JAFRRK010000041.1 GCA_017428115.1 Bacteroidales bacterium
AACCCCACAACGGGCAACGTGTGCTGCATCATCGGGGGAGGGGCGTTCGCTGGCGGAGTGCTGACGATGGCGGATGCCACGGGGCGCCAAGTGCTGCGCAAGGAGCTGCCCCCAGAAACCACCAGCCACACCATATCGCTGACAGAGTATCCCAAAGGGGTGTACTTTGTCACCATCGACACGCCACAGGGTTCTGAAACGCAGAAGCTGGTAATAAAATAAAGGCAACTTCTATTTAGGGTAGGCTCTAAAGATGAGTCCACTTTAAAAACCCAGGCTGGCAAATGTTGTATTTATCCACTTATCAATGTAGTCCACCCTCCGACTTCAATTGCTCTATGCGGGCGTCTATATCACGGAACGTGGTGAGCCTTTCGGGCGGGATGGGGGTAATGTCATAGTTCCAGTCGGGCTCTGGTA
This sequence comes from Bacteroidales bacterium, assembly GCA_017428115.1. Classification (GTDB taxonomy): domain Bacteria; phylum Bacteroidota; class Bacteroidia; order Bacteroidales; family P3; genus Colimorpha. The sequence continues at coordinate 421 of JAFRRK010000041.1, forward strand.
TGCCGATGTCGATAGGGTTCTCGCGCTCCGTGAGAAAAGCCTGCAGCTCCTTCTCAGTGATGTGCATAATGGCCATATTCTTCATGTTGTCATAGTGGAACATCTCAATCTTATAGTTCAACCAGCAGCACTGCTTGTGTATATTCCCCATCATATTGCGCAGCTCGGGGCTTCTCAGGCACTTGGAGGCAAACGACGTGCCGGGATAATCATCGGGATGGGCCTTAATGATTGATTTAATCTGCACAATCTCATCTCCCCAGTGGTTCCACTGGTCTGTCGTCGAGCGCATGGAAGCAAAGCAAATACCCACATTATCGATAAACGTGTAGCTGTGCAGATTCTTCCATGTGTCGATACTGTGGGAGAAAATCTTTTCATACGTGTCATCGTAAGAAAGATAGTAGAGGTTCGTGCCCTCGTCCAGCAGCGACTGCAATTGTTCTTCGGGCAGCAGTTCCAATTCCTCCACCGGGCGGTTCAGCAGCCACTGCGCCACACTGTCGGTGCGGGCCATCATCTCATACAGTCCTCTTACCCCCTCTTCATAATCACTGATGGCACTGATAACCATCATCGAGGTTAGCCGACGGTCCTTGGCACGCTGATGATTTTCCGACATCCTAGCCGCCACAACGGTGAAGGTCAACGAAATGGTAGTACCAATGATAATCATCCCAATCTGCTTCCAGAATCCTCCCCTACCGTCCATGTTGACATTCACTCTGGGGGGCCTCAATATTTTAATATTAGTCATAACTATATTTTTTAGTGTCTGTATCAGGCAAAAAACAAAACCCTCACCCCGTTACACTCCAGTCCACACTGTATAGTCCTACTGGTTATCAAACAATTGCCAGTTCACTCACCGCGCCTCCCTCACCCATTTCACCTTGCAAAGATACACAATATTCTCAACAATTTGACATTCCATACACAATAAAATACCACTTCGGGCGTTTCAAGGTTATTAACAATACAAGGAAAAAAAATGAAAAGGACCATTCTCATCACCGGCGGTGCCGGATTTATTGGGAACCATGTGGTACGACTGTTTGTGAACAAGTACCCCGAATATAACATCATCAACCTCGACAAGCTTACCTATGCCGGCAACCTTGCCAACCTCAAGGACGTGGAAAGCAAGCCCAACTACAAGTTCGTCAAGATGGACATCTGCGACTTCGACGGAGTGTACCAACTGATGCAGCAGGAACATATCGACGGCATCATCCACCTAGCCGCCGAAAGCCACGTGGACCGCAGCATCAAAGACCCCTTCACCTTTGCCCGTACAAATGTGATGGGGACCCTCTCGTTGCTACAGGCTGCCAAACTCTACTGGGAGACACAGCCCGAGGGGTGGGAGGGCAAGTTGTTCTACCACATCAGTACCGACGAGGTCTACGGGGCCCTGCAGCTCTCACATCCCGAAGGGATAGAGCCCCCGTTCAGCACCAAGGCCTCCAGCGGCAGACATCATCTGGCTTATGGCGACCAATTTTTTACCGAGGAGATGAGATACCAGCCTCACAGCCCCTACAGCGCCGCCAAGGCTTCGAGCGACCACTTTGTGCGTGCCTTCCACGACACCTATGGCATGCCCACCATAGTCACCAACTGCTCCAACAACTACGGCCCCTACCAGTTCCCCGAGAAGCTGATACCTCTTTTCATCAACAACATACGGCGCCGCAAATCCCTGCCCGTCTACGGCAAGGGCGAGAACGTGCGCGACTGGCTATATGTGGAAGACCATGCGCGCGCCATTGACACCATTTTCCACCACGGCACAGTGGCAGAGACCTACAACATAGGCGGCTTCAACGAGTGGAAGAATATCGACATCGTGCGCCTGCTCATTCGCACTACCGACCGCCTACTGGGCCGTGCGGAAGGAGCCGACGACGACCTTATCACCTTTGTCACCGACCGCGCCGGCCACGACCTGCGCTACGCCATCGACAGCCGCAAGCTGCAACGAGAGCTGGGCTGGGAGCCCTCGCTGCAATTTGAAGAGGGCATAGAGAAGACCGTGCGCTGGTATCTCGACAACCAAGAGTGGATGGACAATGTGACTAGCGGCGACTATATGAACTATTATCAAGAGATGTACGGCAATAGATAAGTTGTTGACAGATGGACATCATTTTTGACTTTGGGAATGTGTTGGTGCGATGGGAGCCGGAGAAGGTGTTCCTGCCCTATTTCGAGGGCGATGAAGCACGGTATTGGTTTTTCTGGCGACATGTGTGCGACCAAACATTTCGCGACCGTATAGACGCTGGCGAAGACTCAGGCAAGGTGATTTTTGAGCGACAAAGAGTATATCCGGAATACTCCAAAGCCATCGAGATGTATATGTCGCATTGGGAGGAGTCGCTTCCGGGAGAAATGCCCGGAATGTACGCTTTATTACAAGAGCTAAAAGCCAACCCGGCACACCGCATCTACGGACTCACCAACTGGTCGATGGAGACATTTCCACAAGCACGACAGAAACACCCCATATTGCAGATGATAGACAACTATGTGGTCTCGGGCGAGATTGGGGAGGTGAAGCCAAATCGGAAGATATTTCTCACCCTTTTGCAACGTTATGGACTAGAGGCATCGAACTGCCTGTTTATTGACGACAACCCTAATAATATAGCAGGAGCGGAGCAATTGGGGATACGGGGCATCCTCTTCAAAAGTGCCGACCAACTGCACGCCGAGCTAGCACAAATAATCTGATTTGAGAATTGAGAATTAAAAACAGGTGGGGTGACAAAAAAAACACAACCCCTCTACACTCAACTCTAAACTCTAAACTCTAAACTCTAGGGGGACTTCTATTTATCAAGAATTTGAGAATTAGAGAATTTGTATATTCCACACTTTGAATCCAATAAGAATTTAAGACTATAATTGCAAGCAATTAATAGAACCCACATTGAGAATTGAGAATTGGAATCAGGTAGGTGACAAAAGGTTGCAAACCCAGCAGCTCTAATTTGTCTCCCTAAGGGGCGGTATGTGTATTCACCCCTATTGTCATTGTCATCGTCATCATGTCCCACTTTACTGAGTGACGTTGCTTTGGCAAGAGCATAGAAAGCGAGCTGTTCTCTTTGCTTTCGTCGTGTACAACATGGTGCCACTTTTTTATTTTTTAAAGTGGCACCCTAATTATTTACTTTTGTCGGTATAATTATACGAGACGGACGACTGCACACACTCTTCAATCACATCATCAAGCCTTCGTAGTACCTTCGTCGTGCCTTTGTTTCAGAAGACGGAGACAAGGCGAAGTCATGAACAAGGCAGACAGCCTCCACCACCAAACAACCCGACTAAGGACTAGGAAAAAGGAAAGCGTATGGCTAAAAACAGCTCGGAATGCATTACTGTTTTCACCTGTCAAACTTTAGTCATAATAGCACATTGTAACAATATTTTTATTCATATCGAAAAAAAATTGTATTTTTGCATTTTGTTTATATCCACATGATCGTTGCATAATACCTATGATAAAGAAATTTGTATATTGGTTCCTGCGCAAGTATAGACACACCACCGCCTCGAGGTGGCTCATCCTTGCCATAGACATATTTACGCTCATTCTAGCCTTCACTGTCACAGACCTACTGCGGTTGCGCATGATGGCGCATATTGACTGGCCATCACTGGCAGTGAGGCTGGGTGCCTTTATAGCCCTTGCGTCGGCCTGCTACATGATAGTTGGCACCCACCGCTCAATCATTCGCCACTCGGGGCTATACGACATCTACAAGGTGGTTATTTCCAACGGCATTGCGACAGTGGTGCTTATACTATTCAACCTCCTAAACAACAATCATCCTATCATCCAAAACCGCTACACGCCTGCCTATAGCGAGATACTAATGACCTTTGCCTTACAGATTGTTGCGATGACCACGGTGCGGCTTATCCTCCAAAGGGTATATAACGACTATGTGCGCCGCCGCCGTCCTTCGTGCAATGTGCTCATATATGGTGCAGGGGCGGCAGGTGTGATAGCCCAAAACGCACTGCTACAAGATCGCACTCGCGAATACCGCATAGTGTCGTTCCTTGACGACGACCGCAAAAAGACCGACACCGCCCTCAACGGCATTAGAGTAATACTGCCCCAAAACGGTCTGAATGCCGACTATATAAAGAAACACCAAATAGAGGTGCTGTTGATAGCCATACCCTCTATCAAACTGGAGCAGAAACAGGCCATAATGAACCTAGGCCTAGACCTTGGGCTGACGGTGAAGGCAGTGCCACATATCAGCAAATGGATTAACGACAGCTTTAGTGCCAACCAGATAAAAGATATTCAGATTGAAGACCTTCTGGAACGCGAGACCATCAAACTCGATAATATCAACATAGTTCGTGAGGTGGTAGACAAAGTGGTGCTTGTAACCGGAGCCGCCGGCTCGATAGGCAGCGAGATATGCCGTCAGCTTATCCAGTATGCCCCCAAACAGGTGGTCATGCTCGACCAAGCCGAGTCGCCTATGTACGACCTACAGTTTGAGTTACGGAACAACGAGCCCTATTGTCACCATACGGAGCGCATGGAGTTTGTGATTGCCAATGTCAAGGATAGACAACGGATGGCAGAGATATTCTCACACTATAAACCCCAAATAGTCTTCCACGCTGCCGCCTACAAGCATGTGCCATTTATGGAAGAAAATCCATACGAGGCCATCCTGGTGAATGTGTTTGGCACCAAGAACCTTGCCGACCTGTCTATTCAAAATGGCACACAAAAGTTTGTCATGATCTCTACCGACAAGGCGGTGAATCCCACGAATGTGATGGGGGCGACAAAACGCATGGCGGAGATATATATCCAAAGTCGCAGCACCGATACCACGCATTTTGTGACTACTCGTTTTGGAAATGTATTGGGTTCAAACGGCAGTGTCATTCCATTGTTTAAGAAACAGCTGGCCGCCGGTGGCCCACTAACTGTCACACACCGTGATATTATTCGCTATTTTATGACCATCCCCGAGGCATGCAATCTGGTGCTTGAGGCAGGTGCCATGGGCGAAGGAGGCGACATCTTTGTATTCGATATGGGCAAGCCTGTAAAAATATACGACCTTGCCAAAAAGATGATACAGCTATCAGGACTCAAAGAGATAGAAATCAAAGAGGTGGGACTGAGACCTGGAGAGAAGCTGTATGAAGAGCTGTTGGCCAACAAAGAGGCTGACATCCCCACCTACCATCCCAAAATAATGCGAGCCCAGGTGCGCCGCTACCCTATAGAGGATATAGACCGAGCCTTTGCCGAGCTATGGGACCTTATGCCCACCCTCGACTCAATGACACTAGTGGCCAAGATGAAGCAGATAGTGCCCGAATTTAAGAGCAACAACAGCATCTACTGCCAGTTGGACCAGCCTTCAGACCCTTCCTAACCTCCACCCCCCGATGAACGCATTGGCAACAACCATCAAGCAGCTATTCAAGGGGATGAAGTGGTTCGAAACCAGTGAGTATGTGCTGCTGATGCTCCTAGTTGTTGCCCTGCCCATATACTGGCAGTTGGGAGTATGGATGCTTGCAATGCTATGCGTCAATATGGTGGTAAAGATTGTGGCCACCCGTCGCATTGGCAATCCTGCCCTATGGCGGGCGACGAGGGTCTGCCTGTATCTGATGATGCTGGTATACCTATTATACGCCGCTAGCATATTGTACACCAGCCAGCCACGAGAAGCGGTATCAACCATCACTATGATGCTTCCACTGCTACTATTCCCACTGCTGACACTACTTGGGGACACACGATACATCACCCGTCGTCATATCAGCACATTGGTATATTTGCTTGCCGCTGTGCTTAGTCTGCGGTTCGTGGTCATGCTTGTCAGGTCGCTATTCCATACGATAGACAGCCAGTTGTTTAGCGGACTGACAGAACTGATGGCATCGTCGTTGGCAGGGATAGCCTCGTACATAGCCCACGCATCACCGATACCCATTTTGGGCGAAAATGTAGCACTGCTGCCAGTGCAGGCCGCCGCCCACCTCTTTGTAGGCACACCGCTTGAAAAGCTCCCCCAATACAAGTTCGACCCACTGCACCACAACTACCTCTCACTCTATCTGCTCACTGCAGTGGCCCTGCTATACTGCCAACTTGTACACCATTGGCATCAGCCCAGCTGGAAAAAGTGTAGATGGGTGGTAGTGGCGGATATGGCGACGCTGTCCACTTATGTCTTGCTCAGCGGGTCGCGCTCAGGAGTGGTCATCTGGACTTTACTGGCCGCAGCATGTTTTATACACATGACTTTCTGCCTCCATCGGTGGCGAGTTGTAGGCATCACAGTGGCAGCAATTGCGCTCCTTGTTGGGTGCTCCTATTGGGCATCGCCTAAAACATACGAGCGCATCACCTCTACAGCCCACAGCCTCCTCACCGGACAACAGGGCGATGTGCGTCAAGAGCTATGGAGCAGTGGATTGGAGACAGCCCGGAAGCATCTCTTAATAGGCTATGGGTGCGACGGTTATTGGGAGACACTTTTCAAGCAATACCATGCTGACGAAAGTTTCTATGCCTCAAACACTGGGCTCAGCACCCACAACCAGTATATCGAAACTTTGTTGGCCACCGGCATTGTGGGACTTGCCGCACTGATACTAATGGTGTTGGTACCTGTAGTCTTGGCACTGCGACCACCGCCCGGACACTTGTCATTAATACTTTTCACCCTGGTCTACGCCGCTAGTTTTTTCTTTGAGGCTATGCTGGGCAGACAGATGGGGCTCCTTTTTATCAGCGTGTGGTATTGTATCTTAAGCCATCCACAACGTCAAAGCGAAATGCCAACAGCAGCACCACATATTGAGCAATAAGGAGGATTTTTTGTCGCTATATCAAAAAAAAAAAGTATTTTTGCAAGTTCGCACGCATAAAAACGAGATATTGCAGAGTACCTCTTGTCAACTGATTTATAAATTGATATATAAAAAAACACACTATATTATGCAGGACATTAATATTGCAGTTATCGGCTTAGGGTATGTGGGATTGCCACTAGCCCGACTATTTTCGACACGTTACAAGACAATCGGCTACGACATGAACAAGGCCCGTGTGGATGCCCTAATGGCTGGCCACGACGCCACCTTGGAGGTGAGCGACGAGCTGCTTCAGGATGCTATCAACAACCACGGCCTACGCTGCACTGCCGACATTGAGGAGATAAGACAGTGCAATTTCTACGTTGTGGCGGTGCCG